>JAQCHG010000014.1 GCA_027619675.1 Cyanobacteriota bacterium | reverse complement strand
AGGGCCACGCCGACCACCCCATCGGTGTGGAAGTCGAGATCGCGAAACAGGCCGCCGTGGCGCTGCATACTGTTGTTGCCCGCCAGGCCCCCCACCTTCACCGCTTGGGGGGAGGCGTAGTCCAACCCCTGGAGCAAATCGTTGGTGCTGGTGGAAAAGGGATCCGCCAGCAAAATAAACTGCGGATTCACCGCTGGATCAACGCCGATCTCTTCAATCCACGCATCCGGGGGGCTGTCGAGATCCGGCAGGTCCATGTCGGTGAGGTGAAAGGTCTGCACCGTGACGCCAGGAAGATGGGCCAAGGTCAGGGCCAGGGCAGGGGCCGCCTCGATCTCTTGGGTGCGGCCATGGGCATCGTCGCCAATCACCCCCACGCCACTACAGCCAATCAGGGCGGGCACGTTGAGCGCCCCCTGCAACAGGGGCAGCAGTCGGGAAAATTCGCTGGCAAAGGCGGAGGAAATGAACACCAGGCCCAAATCGGCGGAAGCCTGGAGCTGCCCTTGGGTCTGGGCCACCACCTCGTTAACCGCAGCCTCTAGGGACATGGCGGTAGAGATCGCGCTGACCCACTGCATGGGTTGGGCTGATATGGCCATGGGGCGACCTCCTAAGAAACCTCACTCTGATTGATTGTAGGCAGGTTGGCGATGGGTTGGTGGGGGGATGTGCCACACCGTTTTTGTAGTTGAGCCCTAGAGGCCATTGCCGATCAGGATGAAGGGTGCCCAGTAGTAGGGGTGGCTGTAGCCAGCGGCGCGGGTGGTGCCGCTGGTGGGGGTGGTAACGATCCCCACGCCGCGTGGGTCATTGTCCCCACCGTCGATTTCCCCAGGGGTGGCCCCATTGTTGATCAGGGTCAATTGGGCCACCCGCAGGGCTTCGGCCTTAGTCAACCCCTGGTTCAAGGCCCCGTAGAAGGCGGTCATCAATGCCTGGGTGCCGCGATCGCTGACCCGCCACAGGGACGCCATCACCGCCCTGGCCCCCACCCGCTGCATCTGAAAACCCAGCCCCAGCACCTCAATACCGTCCCCCAACTCAGCACTGCCCAGGGCGGTTTCACAGGCACTCAGCACAATCAGATCCGCATCCATCTGCTGCCACTGCCGCCGGATCTGCCGCAGATTGACAGACTGGCCATTGCCAAACAGCAAAAACGAAGCGTCAGGATCCCCCGAGACAAACATGCCGTGGGTGGCCAGGTGAATCAGGCTGTAGTTGCCCAGGCGGGCGGCAAACGCCTCTGGGGTAAAGTCCCCATCCACCAACACAGCGGCCTGGTCAAACTGGCTGGCCAATGCGTCCACCTCCGCGCGGGTGGCGGGTAAGTCCTCAAAACGGAAGGCAGCGTTGCCCACCTCGACAGTGAAGCTACAGGTGGCACAGGCGGCGGCCAACAGGGTGGGGCGATCTCGGGGGGCGGCGGCAAAGTCCGTCTCCGAGGCGGCGGTAATTTGGCTAAAGCTAAACCGCTCCACCTGCCATTGGTCGCCATCGTAGAGGGCGGCGCGGGGCACATAGCGCAGCGCCCCGTCCGGGGCAAAAATGATGCTCTCCACCCCCAGGGTGGCCAAATCCGCTTCCAGCGGGGCAATCACCCAGTTGTAGAGTTGCTGGGCGGGCACCTCCACCGCGCTGTCTGGCTGCTTGAGGGCTTGGCCAAAGGCCACGATGGTGCGGTTGAGGGTGAGGGCATCCACCGCCACGGGGTAGCGGATGGGGGGCGCATCGGCGGACACCAGCACCAACTCCAAGCGATCGGGCAAGATTAGCGGATAGAGGATCACCGTGGGTTGGGGCAGTTGAGCCAATTGTTGCTGCAAGTCGGTGAAATTCTCAATATCCACCGTCTGACTGCGGGTGCTGGCCCGCAGTTGGTCCAAAGAGGCCAGGATGTCGGGGTGCTCTAGCCAGTCGATAAAGCGGGTGTAGAGTTCGGTTTGCTGGGCGGTGAGTTCCGCCAGACGGGCTTGGTCCGCCGCTGACAAACTCTCTAGGGGCCGACTTTGCAGTTGGCTCAACTCCGTGCCCCGCAGCAGCACTTCATCATAGAGGGCCAGGATGCGGGCCTCCGGCTGCCAGAAGGTGACCCCGGTTTCGGTTTGGGGGCTGCGCTGGACATCCTGGAGATAGTCATCCAGTTCTTGCACCTTGAGGAGATCGAGGATGCGCTGGGCCTCGATGATGCGGTTCTGTTGCAGCAGCAAATCCGCCAGTAGGCGATAGTCGTCGGCCACCGTCTCGGTGAAGGACCGTTGCAGGGCTTGATCGAGGCCGCTGATATTGCCCCGAATCGCCTCCCGCACCTCCACCGCTGCTTTGAGGAACACGATCGCCATCTCCGGCTGATCCTGATCCGCCAGGAGCCGCCCCAGGCGGGCCAAGGCAATGCCCTCCCGCACCCGCGCCCCCAAGGCCCGGAAAATGCTCAAGGACTGTTGGTACAGCTCGATCGCCTGGCCGTAGTCCCCCAGGGCGCTGTAGGTCAGCCCCAGGTTGTTTAAGGCCCGCGCCTCTTCGTTGCGGTTACCGATGGCTTGGGCAATGGCCAAATGCTGCCGCAGAAAGGTCAGGGCCTGATCGTAGTCCCCCAGTTCGTAGTAGATGAACCCGAGGTCCCCCCGCACACTGGCGCTGGCGGGGCTGCCCAGCTCATCCAAAATGGTGATCGCCTGCTGAAACAGATCCACCGTTCGATCCAGATCGCCCAGGTAGTAGTAATTGACGCCCAAACTGTTGAGGGCACTGGCTTCCCCAAAGCGGTTGCCAATATCCCGCGCGATCGCCAGGTATTGGGTCTGGAATTCAATCGCCCGTTCGTACTGCCCCAGTTCGTTATAAATGTCCCCCAGGTTACCCAGGGCGTAGCCTTCCCCCAGGCGGATGCCCGTCTCTCGGGCAATGGCGATGTATTGCTCCAGCAAATCAATGGCCCGCTGGTACTCACCAACCGCCACATAGACTAGGCTCAGGTTATTGAGGGCGCGGCCTTCACCCTCGCGATCGCCCAGGGCAACGGCCAAGGTCCGCTGCTGCTCAAAGAAATCCGTCGCCCCCTCATAGTCGCTGAGGTTGAGGTAGGTGATGCCGATATTACCCAGGATGCGGCTTTCCTCGATTTGGTCCCCACCCTCCACCGCAATGGCCAGGGCCTGCTGATAGAGGGCCAGGGCCTGATCGTATTGCCCCAAATCGTCGTACACCAGCCCCAGGTTGCCCAACACCATCCCCTGCACCCGCCGACTTTCTACGGGGAAACTGGCCACCAAATCAGGGTGGCGATACAGGCTCAACGCCCGTTGCCACGTCTCTAGGGCGGTTTGAAACTGGCTGCGCTCGTATTGGTGAAAGCCCTGCTCCAACAGGCCATTGGCCTCCGCCACCACAGCGGGGAGGGCCAAATCTGCCCCACTGGCGGTCGTCACCGTGAGTTGATACCGACCCCGCCCCGTGGCATCAAAGGCATTGGCCACCACCTGATAGCGCCCCGTGGTGGGTAAGGTCACAATGATGACGGCATTGGTGTCGAGGAAATCATCGTTGACTGCCAACTGGGTTCCATCTGGCCCCAGCAGGGCGAGGTAGGTATCAAACCCCTGGCTGATGAGGCGAATTTGCACCCGGTCCCCCGCCTCACCGTTGAAGTTGTGGAGGTCATACACACTGCCATCGGGGAAGCGGGCATCGCGATCGCTTAAGGTGCCCTGCACCTGTAAAATCACCCCCGACTCCGGGGCGGCGGCGGCTTTGCCCTGGGGTTGGGGGCCGGTTGCCCCTTTAGACGCTAAGGTTTTGAGCAAGCCAGGGCTACGGCTGTCTGCCTGTGCAACGGTCGGGTCTGACAGTGGGTCGGCTGCCCGCAGGGGGGAGGACACCAGCAGGCCAGTGGCGACCAAGACCAACAGCCCGCCGCATCGAGCGCTGAGGTGAACCATGGCAATGGGGAAAGGACATCATCAAGAAAGACAACCCAGAGGTTTGCATCCAGGATATCCGACCCGCCCATCCCTTCCGCTTACCCACGCAGGACTGACGCAGTCACCCTAACTGGCACCACCGATAGCGTTAGGATCCCCTTGAATGGGTATGAGGCCAGCCGTCTACAGCGGTAGCTGGATAGAAAACGCTGTCCCCTGATTAACCTGAGAGTCCACAGTCAAGCTGCCTCCATGGGCTTCCACCACAATTTGACGCGCGATCGCCAGCCCTAATCCGGTTCCCTTACCGACCCCTTTGGTGGTGAACAAATGGTCGAAGATCTGGTCTTGGATGTCATCTGGAATACCGGGACCATTGTCAGCGAGGGTGATTTTGACGCCGCCCGCCGCCCGCTCTGTGCGAATGGTAATGCGCTGGGCAGCGGCTTTTAAGTCCTGGAAACTTCGCCCTTGGCAGGCCTCATCAAAGGCATCAACAGCATTGGCCAAAATATTCATAAACACCTGGTTTAACTGACCAGGAAAACAGAAAATCTCAGGCACATCTCCGTAATCGGTTACCACCTCAATAGCAGGGCGATACTCATTTCCCTTGAGGCGATGACGCAAAATTAAAAGGGTGCTATCCAGTCCGTCCTGCAAATTAAAGCGTTGTTTACTATCTGTATCAGCTCGAGAAAAAGTCCGGAGGCTACGGCTAATGGCTCTGATGCGATCGCCGCTATCTTGCATAGCCTGAATTAACTTGTCAACATCAGTGCGCACATAGTCAATATCAATAGCCGCCAACTCATTCACAATCTCTTCTCCAGGGTTAGGAAACGCTTGCCCATATAAGTCCAGCAGTCCTAATAAATCATTCACATAATCACGGGTTGCACTAATATTGCCAAGGATGCATCCCAAAGGATTATTGATTTCATGGGCTACACCTGCCACCACGCCGCCTAAGGCAGACATTTTTTCACTTTGAACGAGTTGCAATTGTATGCTTTGCAATTCCGCTAGGGCCTGTTCTAAGTCTTGGGATCGCTGCCGCAGGGCCGCTTCTGCAAGCTTGCGATCGCTAATGTCCCGCACCAACATCAAAACTTCATTCTGCCCGTTGGGTACGACCCTAACCTCCTCGTATTGAACCTCGTCTCCAATGGGCATTATCTGCTCATAAATCTGAATTTTTTGACTTTCTAAAGTTTTCTCAACGGCAGCCAAGCGCTGTTGGGTAACTGCCTCCGGCAATTCAGTTGATACATGTTCCCCAACCCACTCAGAGAGGGTACCTAGAACTTTGAAGTTGGGGGAGGCCACAAACTCTAAATACCGTCCATCCCTGCCGATCCGCATAATTAGGTCTGGAATTGCCTTGATCAAAGATCGATAATGCAGTTCTCTAGTTTGGATCTCATCATACAACTTGGCATTCGCCAATGCGGTGGCCGCCTGGGAGCTTAAGAAGCTTAAAACAGCGATGCGATTGGCATCAAAAATATCTCGGGTAACCTGACTGCTCAGATATACAATGCCCAAAAGATTATCATTGCCCAAAATGGGTAAGCAGGCTAAGCTTTGAACCGCCCCAGAGGTTACGTATGGATCCTGCACTGGCAGCTCACAGTTGGGCTCATTAATGATCACCGCTTCCCGGCAGTTCTTGACGTATTGTATTAAGTTGACAGGCAGTTGTGGATTGTTGGCTAGCGGCTCCTCAACACAAACGGTCTCCCCTAGGGTTGAGATTGCCCGCACCTGCAAATTTTTCGACGCATCTGGCAACAGTAATACACAGCGATCGCCCCCTGAATTTTTTAGGATGATTTGCGGCAAATGCCGCAACAGATCACTCAATTGCAGAGTACTCGCTAGTAATTTAGCTGCCTCTAAAATGCTGGCAAAGTCAAAGGATTGGTTTAGACTCGTTCTGCCGCTGCCATGGCGGTTGCCGGAATACACCGAAACCGCTGTTGAACTGAGGGTCATCAACGTATTCACAAGCCCCTCCGATGGGCTCGGGGCTTGTAGAATTGGCCGCAACAGATCGGGGTAACGCGTTTCTAAATCCACCACCTTAGCTTTTGCCCCCCAGCGGGCATAGCCGTAATAGGCTTGTTTGGCATAGGCTTCAGCGCTGGTTTGCTTACCCCAGTCTCGGTAAAACTGCATAGCCAATTCGTTAGCCAATGCCTCTTCCTGGAGGTAACCGTGGGTTTTGGCCCCAGCGATCGCGCGATCGTAGGCTTCAAGCGCCTCTAATTTTTGCCCCTGAGTTCGGTGATACTCAGCCTCTACAAGATCATATTTGTGTTGACAATTTTCTGGGCAGCTAGCTGCCCAGATTGCCATTTTGGCGTGGTTTTGGCGCACCTGTTCTAACAGTATCGCCTGCTCCTCCATCGCAGCAATCGGCAGATAGGCCAATCGCGCCAAAGAGTCGTAAAAATAAAAGATGGCAACGGTGAACATACCCGTTACGCCATCAAGATACTGGGCCGCCATGTTAGCCGCACTGACCGCCGCCTCATACTGCCCAAACAGGTAATTTAAATACAGTTTGTTGATGTAGACTAGCCCCACCATCAGCCGATCATCAGTTTGTTCACCAGTTATGGACAGGGGAGTGGTTTGATCAGCGTCATTGACGAGGCCATCTGACGCCATGGCTGATGAGAAAGTTGGATCCAAAAGTTTGACAATAGTGTGGTGATGGACTTCATTCCACAGAACCACATTGCCTTGCCGAAAACCAGTTAGGGCTTGACTATATGCACGGGTCAGGGTCTCTAACGCCGCTAATTCCTTGCCTGCATAAAAAGAATAGGTGCAATAGAAAAAGGCACAGTAACAGCCAAATTCTAAATCGCCCACGGCCAAACCGCCCTTATAGCCTGACAAAAATCTCAGCAATAACTGTTCGAGGGGCTCTTTCCAAGGATTAATATAGGCATTCGTGATGGCACAAACTTTAGCCAGCAACGCTTTAGAGTCAAATTGAGCCAACATTGATTCGGCGATTTCGCCAAACCGATAACCTGTTTCAATATCCTGTTTGATACCACATAAAATTAGCCCATAGGCGGCATAAGCAAAAGCGGAGAGATCAGCATTGCCATAGGTGATAGAGAGATCAATTTGCTTGAATACAATCAGTGGATATAAAACAGGAAATACCTTATAGACTGAAGGCGCAACGGTGGATGAAATGCGCATGGCGGCCAGGGCAGTAGCATCCTCCATGCGGGGTAGATCTAACAGCCTATCAAGCGTGACAGAATGTACTTTCTGTGATACCTGTTCGAGCGCCTGAGGAACGTCAATGGTAGCTAAATCAGTGGGGAATTCTATGCCCAGTAAAGCCAGGGTATTGAGTCCTGATAATGCCGATGCTTTGACGTTTTTTTGGGCGGCATAAATTAAAATTTCAAGCTCATATGCTGTGCTTTTTTCAAGCAGTGTCTTAGCTTGTTTAAAAATGATCTCTGAGTAATGGGAAACCCGTTCAAATTGGGTGTTTAGATAGGAGGATTTTGCGGCTGTATTGTATAGCGTTAAGGTGGTTTCATATTGGGCGTTCCAACCATTGTTGTCCAACAGTTCTATGCCGATATCTGCATAATCTAGAGCCGCAGCGTAGGCAGTGGCCGCGATCGCCTTTTGGGCTGCCTTGAGATTCAATTGCGCCAGGTCCTGACGTTGCTTTGGATCAGCAATGTTATCCCTGCCGATATTGATTTGATTGACAATTTCAAAAATATGCTCTTCTCCACCATCCGAAAACCACTGCTTTTGCAGGAGTTTACCAATGGTCAAGTGGGTCGCTTTTCTTTGACTTTCTTCAATTAATGAATACGTCGCTTGTTGAATGCGATCGTGCAAAAATCGATAGCCTGTCGTCTCGTGAGGTGACGCTTCCCTAGGTGCAGGTATCGGTGGTGTTTCCCTAGCGGAATGAGGAGAGAGGCTGCCTGGATTTTGGTTTTGCTTGCGCTCAGTCTGCGGAACTGGGGGGACTGTTACTGCGTCAGCGGCTGGCAGGCCAGAAGATTCTTCTCCCCAGAAGAATTTATAGGTATGACTTTGGGGCAAAATCATGCCCTGCTCTAGGGCTGGCCAAAGGGCTGTGGCGACATCGGCTGGGGTTTGCTCTGAGACAATAGCCAGGGTATGAAGATCAAATTGTGCGCCAATACAGGCGGCTAACTTCAATACGGCTTGGGTTGCATGGGGCAGCTTTTGCAATTGCCGCACCATGAGCGCCACCACATCATCTGTCAAGATGCTCTGTTGAATTTGCAATAGGTCATATTGCCAATGCCCTGCATCGTAATCAAAAATAATCAGCTGATCTTGATGCAGCGCTTTGAGAACTTGCGTGGCAAAAAAGGGATTACCTTGGGTCTTTTGTATCACCAGATCGGTGAGGGGCCGGGCCGTGGTGAGGGACACCCCGAGGGTGTCGGCAATGAGTTGGTTGAGATTGTGGAGGGCGAGGGCAGGAAGGGTGAGGGTATGGATGGTGGCCTGGACTTGGGCCAACTCCTCCAGGGTGACCATGAGTGGATGGCCTGGAAACACCTCGTTGTCGCGGTAGGATCCAAGCAATAACAAATGGTGCGTTTGCGGATCCCCTAGTAATATCTGCACCAGATGGAGGGATGCAGAATCGCTCCACTGGAGGTCATCAATAAAGATCACTAAGGGGTGGGCAGCGGTGGCAAATACCTGGATAAACCGTTGAAAAAGCAGGTTAAAGCGGTGTTGGGCGGCAGTTCCAGAGAGGGCTGGAGCGGGGGATTGCGGCCCTGTAATTTGCGCTAGTTCGGGAATCAGGTCAATAATCACCTGGGCGTTGTCCCCCAGGGCCGCTAGGATTTTGGTTCGCCAGGCTTGGATCTCAGCGTCACTCTCCCCCAATAGCTGCCTGATCAGACTGCGAAATGCCTGCACAAAGGCGAAAAAGGGCGTGTTGCGGTTGAATTGATCGAATTTTCCTTTAATGAAGTACCCCCGCTGCTTAACGATGGGCTTGTGAACTTCGTTGATCACTGCCGTTTTACCGATGCCGGAGAAGCCAGCCACCAGCATCACCTCTGAGGCCCCTTGGGCCACCCGGTCAAAGGCGTTCATTAAGGCTTGGACCTCGGTTTCACGGCCATAGAGCTTCTCAGGGATGGTGAAGCGATCGCTCACATCCCGCTCCCCCAAGGGAAAATCAACGGTTAGGGCGGCCCCTGGCCAGAGGGCAAGGCAACGCTCGAGATCGTGCTTAAGCCCCAAGGCACTCTGGTAGCGGTCTTCGGCATTCTTGGCCATGAGCCTAGCCACGATCGCCGCCACCACTGGAGGTACCTTAGGATTCAGGTGATCTACCCTGGGGGGTACCTGAGCCATATGGCAATGGATCACCGTTAACGGGTCAGGGCTCGGAAAGGGTAATTGTCCGGTGAACAATTCATAAAGGGTGACCCCAAGGGCATAGAAGTCGGTGCGGTAATCAATGGCCCGATTCATTCGACCCGTTTGCTCTGGGGCCAAATAGGCTAGGGTGCCCTCTAAATCCGTTGGGTTTTGAATGGTTTGGGTTTCCGTCGGCAGTCGGGAGGCAATGCCGAAATCGATCAGCTGAATTTGCTGCGTGTCGGGATGGATGAGAAGGTTGGCAGGTTTGATGTCCTTGTGGATCACCCCGTGATGGTGCAGGGTATGCAGGATATCCGCCAATTGCACCCCGATTTGGAGAATGGTGATGACGCTGAGGGGCTGTTGCCGCGCATAGTGTCCCAAATCGATGCCGCCCTCATCTGCCATCACCAGGGCGTAGCTATTGCCATAGGGCAATAGGGCCAAGGGACGCACAATGCCCTTAGATGGCAGGGTTTGGGTAATGGTAAACTGATTTCGAAATTGGGTCAGCGTCCCTAGACTTGGGTAGTCTTGGCATAGGACCTTTACCACTACGGATCGTTGAGTGGCAATTTCCACAGCGCGGTAGACAGCGGTCGTTTGGCCCTGGTGGATGACTTCTGTAAAGTCGTAAGCCGGTAAACGCAGTTGGGCCAAGGCCAGGGAATTGACTACGGTGGTCATGGCAGGGCGCAGCAACGGGGGTGAGCGGGTTTAGGGTGCCCAGTTTCAGGGGCAAGACTTACCCGGCTACCCTGGCTGGTACACCCGATCTAGTCATCCCCTTACCCCTTGATCAAGGCGGGGGGGCTAATCGTGCATCCTGCTGAAACTAGGTCAGTGTATAAATCCTCAGGGGCATTTCCCCGGTCATGACAAACCATTGTGGGCTTCTTTGGGTCTGAGTAGGCGGCAGCGATGGGCTACTCCACCCCTAGACGATGGGCACAATAGGCAGACACCATCACTAACCCACCCCCCACCCACTGGATCAGGCTGGGCTGTTCCCCCATCAGCACCATGGCGCTGGCCACCCCAAATAGGGGGATCAGGGCGGTGTAAAACGCTGCTTGGCTGGCGGGAATGGTGCGGAGGGCCATCAGGTAAATCAAAAAGGCCAGGGCGTATTGCATGATGCCAGAGGCGATCGCCAAGGCCAAAAAGGGGGCTGAAATCCCCGCCACACTCACCTCATAGGCGGGATTGAGCCAAGACAGGCAACCAAAGCAAACCACCGTCACCACCAACCCCACCAATTGCTGGGCGGTGGTCAGGTGCAGGGGTTCAGCGGTGGCAATTTGCCGCTTGCTGCACAGCACGTAGCCCACGGCAAACAAGGTACCCACCAGCACCAGCCCATCCCCCAGCAGGGAACTCTGGACGCCCCCGCCCCCGGTCTGCACCATCAGCAGGGCCACCCCCAAAAAACTCAGCGCCGCCAGCAGCAGCTTGGGGCGGGTGAGCCCTTCCCCCAAAAAGAGGGCCGCCAGCAGGATGGTGAGGATCACCTCCGAAGACCCAATCAGGGAGGCGTTGCTGGCGGTGGTGAGCTGCACCCCAAAAATACCGAACATGTAGGCCAAGGCGGGCTCAAAAATACCCGCCATCCCCTGTTTGAGATGCCGCCAGGTACAGGGCAGGCGACGGTCTTTGCAATAGCAGAGGGTCATGAGGAAGACCACACCAGAGAACAGTTGCAACAGCAGTAGGGTGGTGGCCCCAATGGCGGACAGGGCTAGTTTGGTGAGGGTAACGCCCACGCCCCAACAGAAGGCGTAACCCAGGGCCAGCAGCATGGCAGTCATGGTGAAGTTAAGGGGGTGATGAAGTTAGGGGTGGTGAAAGTGGTGACATTGTTGCTCCACGGGGCAGCGATCGCTGGGGCAAACCGCTTCTTCGCAGAGGCGACAGAGGCGATATCCCTGGGCTTCGCTGGTGGTGAGGGCGGTGAGGAGGGCCTCCAGCAGGGGGGTGAGTTGGGTCTGCTGGCTGGGGCTGAGGGCCTGGAGGGCCTGCTGGAGGGGCAGGGGG
>JAQCHG010000013.1 GCA_027619675.1 Cyanobacteriota bacterium | reverse complement strand
CGGAAGCGTCACGGGCTTTTTGCAACCACTAGCTTGTTAAACAAATCTTTTATTCGAAGTGCCCTAAACGCTGATCCATTGTTGCTAGCAGCCTAACAAGTTGCTGCACCAGAACGCTGCGAGTTTGTCGATTAAATTGCAAAGGTTATCGGCATCCGCTGAACCGAGCCGTTAGCTATCAAACAAAGGTTCTGAGGTAAACAAGATGTTGAAACGGATGTTGGGAAAGTTGATCGGAAAAATCAAGCTGCAGAATCACATAAATTTTAGTAAGGTAATCAAGGTTCATGATCAAGTCATTGAAGTTCCCGTGATTCTAGGACTAAGTTGCGATCTAACCGAAATTTGGATGATTGGTCTCTTAAAGCATCTCTTAAAGCAGAAGGAAGGAGCTTTCTTTGATATCGGGGTGAATCTTGGACAAACCTTGATTAAGCTAAAAGGGGTTGATGCAGCGAGAAGGTACATTGGCTTTGAACCAAACCCAACTTGTGTTTTTTATGTTCAACAGCTTATACAAAAGAATAAATTTGAAGATTGCACAATTCTGCCGGTCGGATTATTTACTGAGAATAAGGTGATTTTCTTAGAATGTATTAATGATACCGAGGTTGATTCTGCTGCTTCTTTAATTAAAAACTTTCGACCAGATCATGCTGTTTACCATAGAATCCCTGTTCCTGTTTTCCGCTTTCAGAGTATGAGTGACGCATTAGATTTTGATAAAGTTGGTTTTGTTAAGATAGATGTTGAAGGCGCAGAGCTAGAGGTCGTCAAAAGTTTATGTGAGCTATTTGAGGCTCATCGACCTATTACCCTATTAGAAGTTTTGCCAGTTTATTCAAGCGGAAATGTCATGAGAAAAGAAAGGCAGGAAGAATTAGAGGGAATCTTTAATGAGCTAAATTATTCATTTTTCAGAGTGATTAAGCATGGGGATGAATTTATTGGATTGAAAAAAATAGAAAATATTGGAGTTCACTCCGACTTAAATCAATGTGATTTTGTGGTTTTACCTAATGAATTAATTGCAGGAATTCAGGATATTGTATAAAGAATAGCCTGCTAACAACCCCAATACACACCGACCGCTGATAGTCTGTCTGTGAATGTTCAAGGTTATCTGCGTCCGGTGATTGCGAACGTTGGGCATCAAGTTGGATGCTGTGCAAAATTCGGCTATCGGCAGATTCTTTGCGCAGAGTCCTTGCCAGCTCAGTGGCCCGTTTTCTTACATCTGGGGAGCATCATGACCCAAGCGAAGTTTCGAATGGGGCGTCTTGATCACGTTCATATCCGCGTGCCCGATCGAGCAGCGGCAGCGAAGTGGTACGCCGAGTACTTGGGCTTTGAAGCCGTCGAGAAGTTTGAGTTTTGGGCGAAGGGGTTCGCAGGTGGCCCCCTTCAAATATCGGCAGATAGCGGCAAGACCATGCTGGCGCTATTTGAAGCAACTGATGGGCACCCCATGGCTCCACAAGTCACGGGGGTCGCATTTAGTATTGATGCAGAAAGCTTCAAGGCTTTTGCTCGGTCACTTCCCAACGGCATCAACAGTCCATCCGGGCAGCCCCTCCACATCAATGATGTGGTCGACTTCGACATGTGCTGGGCCTACAACTTCGCCGACCCCTGGGGCAATAATTTCGAGCTCAATTGCTACGAATATGAGCGAATTCACGCAGACCTCATCAAGGCCGATGATGTCGAGCCAGTGCGTTACTGGCCGCGCGAGCTATACAAGCAGTATCAGGAATGAAGGAATTTGGCCTGGGAGTGTTTATGCCCAACAAAGCGTTGCATCGCCTCAAATGCCGCTGAGCTCAGGCGCTAGGGCTGATTTTGATGGTGCCTCTCACTGTGGAGGCGATCGGCCAAGACCGGATTACGGTGCTGGCAGCGGGGGGCGAGTTGGTGTGGGCCTGGCAGGATCAGGGCCGCACTAAGCTTTACAAACAGCGGCGATGCTGATGTCACCTTTTATGGCACGGGGGATACAGCTCAGATTTTCGCTATGGTGGTTCTGTTGGTGCATGCGGCCCTGGGCGTCAAGCTGGGCCTCTCGATTTAGAGCACCCTTGTGCCATTAACGCTTCCAAAAAGAATAAAAATCTTAAACAGGACGCCCATGGGTGTCCTGTTTCGGTTTGATAGGGACGGGCGTATCAAGGCGACAGCATATGGCAGCAATGGGGGGAATCGTCCTCTGTTTGGCTTACGGGCTAGGGCTATTGGTCTCGGGGCTTCCCTTGGGGAACCTGACGGTGGGACTCATTTCCATCCCGTTCACTACCCTGATGGGGTTGAGCGTTGCCTTACCCCTAGCGTGGGCTGCGCCAAGGCGCTGGCCCTGGGGACCGACGGCGAAAACCTGGATCTTGGCGGGCTTGATTGCTACTATTGCCCCCCTTTACATCACTTGGCGCACCCCGGTACCCGGCATTAATGACCTGAGCCATTTCATCGATCGCGCCCAAAGCATCAGTCCCAGCCATGTGCTGACGGGGCAAGTCATCGAGGAACCCCGCCTGAACCAGCGACTCAAGGGCCGGTTTTTGCTGCGGGTAGAGACCCTGCAAGTGGCGGATAGCCAGGGGGAGATCACCTTTGAGATTCCGGTGACGGGTAAAGCCTACGTGACTGCGCCGCTGTTGCAAATTACTGGGCTGCACCGAGGCCAGCGGCTCAAGGCCACTGGGTCTCTCTATACCCCCCAACCGGCATTGAACCCCAACGGCTTTGACTTCCAAACTTATTTGCTAGGGCGGGGGGCATTCAGCGGGCTAGTCGCCAACCAACTTGATCTGCTCACCCCTCCCCACTGGGGCCTATGGTCGCTGCGGCAGCGCATCGTCCGCGCCCAGGTTAAGGCCTTGGGGAGTCCGGCGGGTCAGGTGGTCAGCGCCATGGCCCTGGGGCGGCGGGCGGTGGATCTACCCTTCGATATCCAGGCGGTATTTACCAAGGTGGGGCTGGCCCATACCGTGGCGGCATCGGGCTTCCATGTGTCGCTGCTGCTGGGGACGGTGTTGGCGCTCACCCGATCGCGCTCCGAAAAGCTGAAATTAGGCATTGGGGTGGCCGTGTT
The DNA here is from genome assembly GCA_027619675.1 of Cyanobacteriota bacterium. GTDB lineage: Bacteria > Cyanobacteriota > Cyanobacteriia > Phormidesmidales > Phormidesmidaceae > PCC-6406. The sequence goes on along the minus strand of JAQCHG010000013.1, from coordinate 8,438 downwards.
GCTCAGCTATCTCTGCCTCACCGGAGCTCAACCCAGCGTGCTGCGGGCCGTGATCATGGGCGGGGCAGCGCTTGTGGGGATGGCGAGCGATCGCCAGGTCAAACCCCTAGGGGCTTTGCTATTAGCGGTGACACTACTCCTGGTGTGGGACCCCCGCTTAATTTGGGATATTGGCTTTCAGCTCAGCGCCACCGCCACCTTTGGGCTGATTGTGACGGTGCCGCCGTTGATGGCACGGCTCACCGCCCTGCCCACCCCCTTGGCCACCCTGCTGGCGGTGCCCTTAGCCGCTACCCTCTGGGTGCTACCCCTGCTGCTCTACCACTTCAATACGTTTTCCCTAGTAAGTGTGGGGCTGAGTGCGGTCACGACGCCCCTGGTGATGGTGATCAGCCTGGGGGGCATCCTCAGCGGGGCGATCGCCCTGGTCTGGCCCACCGCTGGCAGTGCCGTCGCTGGGCTACTCACCTACCCGGTGCGGTTACTCATGGCGTTGGCGGCAGGTAGCAGTCATTTACCCGGTAGCGGTTTGGCGGTGGGGCAACTGGCCCTCTGGCAGGTGCTGGGGCTCTATGGCTTGATGCTTTTGGCTTGGCTCCATCCGGTGGGGCAGCGGCGAACGGGACTGATGGCCCTGGCTCTGGGGCTGGTTTTGGTGGTGCCCCTCAGTCTTCAGGCGATCGGCCAAGACCGAATTACGGTGCTGGCAGCGGGGGGCGAGTTGGTGTGGGTCTGGCAGGATCAGGGCCGCACCACGCTTTACAACAGCGGCGATGCCGAGACCGCCTTCTATACCGTGCAGCCCTTTTTGCGCCAAGCGGGGGTGAATCGTGTGGAGCGGGCGATCGCCCCGATCCTCCCAACCGGCTATCCCTCAGGCTGGCAAACCCTGGCCCCGGAAATCCCGATCACCACCTTTTACAGCACGGGGGAAGCCCCATACAGCGCAGATTTTGAAGGCAATTACCAGAGGCTACAGGTGGGCCAAAGCACCTCAGCGGGTAACCTCACCCTTCAGCCCTTGGGTACAGACAACCCAATCATGCGACTGGCGACGCCCCGTCAGGGCTGGCTGATGCTGCCCCCGTTGGATCTGCCCTTGCAGGATTACTTAGCGGCGGGGGCGGCCACGGTGCTGCCCAGCCAGGTGTTGGTGTGGGATGGGGGCGAGCTGAGCGAGGCGCTGTTGGCAGCGGTCAAGCCCACCGTGGCCCTGTGCTATGGCCAAACCCTACTCTCCTTTGTGGAAAGTCGATTGCGTCATCGGGGCATTGAGGTCTATTGGACCCAACGGGATGGGGCGATCTCCTGGGCGGCCCGCAATGGTTTTCAGCGTTATCTAGGCCATCATCATCGCTCGGCTGGCTTGGGAGATTGATTTGGGTGAGGCAGGAGGGGCGATCGACGATAAAATAAGCCAGACGACTCTCTGGAGAGGTGGCAGAGTGGTCGAATGCGGCAGACTCGAAATCTGTTGAAGGGTCAAACCTTCCGAGGGTTCGAATCCCTCCCTCTCCGTAGCTTTCAAAGCTTTCAGCGTTTCAGAGCTTAATGCTCTTGAGTGAAAGTCGCCAGAAAATAAAAAGATCACTCGTTTGCGTCTGTGCTCATATTTTGGCTCAGTGGCAAGATTTAGCTTGTCTACTGAGGAATGGGCGTTTCAGATATTCTCTAGTGAGACTGACAGATGAGCGTTAAAGCGGTAGCCGCAGTTAAGGCAGCTTTAGATGGCATCCTCTTAATTCTCAGGGCGCGGCAAGGCTGGCCCAGACAAGGGTTCACCCTGAGGGACTAGCACGCCCGAGGGCGGGGGCTAGGTGGGGGTGATGCAGGGCCACCGCCTGACGCAGCACCTTGAGGGTGAGGGTATGGCGTTGACGGGCCTGGAGTTCTAGGCAGGCGGTTTGGGCGATCGCGGCCATGTCGCCACCGCTGAGGGGCAACTGCTGGGCCACCCAGCGCCAGTCAATGTCCCGCAGGGTCAGGGTATCGGGCCAGAGGGTGGCCCATATTTTCTGCCGTGCCCGCAGATCCGGCAGGGGAAAGGTGAGGATGGCGTCAAACCGCCGCCGCCACTGGGGCTGAATGGCCTGGAGATGGGTCACCGTCACTAGGGTGAGGCCGCTGGTGCGCTGCCGTTGCTGCCACCATTGGTGCAGTTGGGCCGATTCGAGGGTGGCCCGTCGCCCCCACCAATGGTGGCCCGCCTGCACCAGCAGCGGGCGGCCATCGGCTAGGGCTGTCTCCAACAGATCCGCCTCGCCCCCGAGGGTGACGGTGGCCAGATCCAAAATCGCTAGGGATTGCGCCATATCGGTGGCGATCGCGGTGGCGGCGGTGGTTTTGCCCGTGCCCCTTGGCCCCACCAACAGCACCATTAATCCCATGGCGGTGGCGCTGCGCTGCCGTTGGCTTCCCTGGCGGCCCAGGGCTTGCAATTGGGTTTTTAACCCTGGGGGCAGCACCAAGGTTTGCCAATCGCCGTTGGGAATGTGGGGGGCGACCACCAGGGTGGGGCTGGCGGAGCCCAACGCCTCGGCTTCAGACGCCAGGGCATCTGGGGAGCCTGAGGACTCATCGGCTTCCCAGTCCTGATCGTCATCCCCATCCTCGTCCGTCCTATCCGCATCCGGTATGGCCGAATCCCCTGCCTTGGAGGACGGGGGGTGCCATTCCGGCAGTAGGGCAAAGTTGGGCACCGGGGTGGGGGGATCCGCCGCCAGCAGGTAGTTCACCAGGGCATCGGCCAAGCGGACTTGATGGCTGAGGAGGGTGCCCTCATCCCCAATCCATTCCACCAAACCCTTAGCAGCGAGGGAATCTGCCGCCGCTAGCCGCGATCGCCCCTCCTGCCAGGCGCGATCGTTGTGGCACAGCAGCCGCAGGCACAGGTCCACCGTGGGCAGATCCTCCAGTTCCCCCGACTCTTCTTGCAAATAGTCGTAGAGACGACCGTAGCGGCGGTTAATTTCCGGGGCTAGGGCCAGCAAAATCAGGTTTTTCTCAAAGGTGGTGAGTTGGTAGCCATCCCGTAGATCCGGCAGGGCGAGGGCGATACCCGCCCCTCGACTGGCTTGGATCCGGGCCTCTAGCTGCTGACTGTAGCTGCCCCCCGCCACCATGCCCTTGGGGGGTGGCCCTTCTTCGCGGGGGTGCGATCGCGGCAGGGTAACGATGCCCTTCCACCAAGGGCTGGTGACGTGGTCGCGCTCCGTTTGGGCCACCCGTCCCACTGCCTTTTCTTCACTGCGGTGGCGGGACACCGCCGACAGCAGTACCCGATCCAACCAGCGTAGCTCCACCTTGAGGTAGGCCCAGTTATTGGCAAAGGGTTTAACTCCCTCATCAGCCATGGCGCATCATCCGCAAAAATTCCAGGGGTAGTCCATCCCTATCGGCAATAAAGGCCACCTCGTACACATGGGGGCCAATCATCTGTTGCTGGGGTGGTAGCAGCACCGTTAAGGGCTGCGGGGGGGATGCCCCTTGGTAGCGGGCCTGAAGATCCGCTAGCCAAGCGGGCAGGCTCTCTACTTGATCGGTGAGATCAAAGGACAGGTGGTAATACCCGGTGTAATGCTCGTCATGGAAGGGGTCCGCCGGGGGATGGGGTTCTGGCACCTGTAGCAACTCAATCCGCCCCCCTAACCCCGTCATCCAGCAGGCCAGGGTAATCCCCGCTGTAAACCGTTCCTCTAGGGTAAACCCCAGGATCTCATAAAAGGCGATCGCTTGATGAATGTCTGCCGTGCGGATGGAGGCATGGTGCATGGGCTCGACGCTTCAACCTACCGCTTCAAAACCTATTCAAACAGTCGAAAGTAGGGATAGCGCACGGGCACGCCGGGTTCTTTTTCAAGATTGAAGTTGATCACGTGCCAACAGGGTTCTTGGTCAGGGTCAGGGCTAAATTCTACGGGCAGGCCATAAAGGCGAGGGGTGCTGCTGTCGGTGGTGCCGCGCCAAGGGGCACTGCGTTCGAGGTAGGCGTTGACCAATTCGCGATAGCGCTGGGCAATAATCACACGGGTGGCCCGATAACCTTGGGTGTAGAGGCGATCGAGGGCTTCGTGGATTTCAAAGCGAATGCCGTCGGGATGGGTGTGTTGGCGGTACCATTCCCCTTCCCATTGCCGCCAATGTCGCCCCGATTGCAGGTGGACCAATTCTTTGGTGTCGGGATCCGCTTCAAAGGCCCCGTGGCGGGGGCAGAGATAGGTATCCGTTAGGGTCAGGGCGGGGATGGCCTGACGACAGTGGGGACAATGAATCTCCGGGCCGAAAATAGGGTTTTGCAGGGCTGGATTAACCATGTAGCATTCGCCGATCCATGCAGGCCGTTGGGTCCGGTAGCCGTATTATATAGCTTTGCTCAGAAAGCCTCAGCCACGCTGGCTAGTTACCGCCTTATCGCTATAGGCTTTCTGAGGTTGCCAGTGCCCCAAATCTGTGGCCCTGGCAAACGGGGGAATCCGCTCTCCCTGTTCATTCTGCCCTAACGCTTTCCTGAGTTTGACCCATGGCCCCAGACTTTGCGCCGATTTTGCAGGCTCCCGGCGGATTTTGGCCCGCTCCGGATCTCAGCACCGCTGCGTTTGTGGCACCGGGGGCCACGGTGATGGGGCAGGTGACCCTGGGCACGGGAGCCAGCATTTGGTACGGGGCGGTGCTGCGGGGGGATGTGGAGGCTATCCAAGTGGGGGCTTACAGCAATGTGCAGGATGGGGCGGTGCTGCATTGTGATCCTGGTTTGCCGGTGGTGCTGGAAGATTATGTGACGGTGGGTCACCGGGCGGTGATCCACAGCGCCCATATTGAGCGGGGTTGTTTGATCGGCATTGGGGCGATCGTGCTCAACGGGGTGCGGGTGGGTACGGGCAGCATGGTTGGGGCGGGGGCCTTGGTGACGAAGGATGTGCCGCCGCGATCGCTGGTGGTGGGTCTGCCCGCCAAAATTGCCCGCCCCATGAATGAGACGGAAGCGGCAGATTTGATTCGCCATGCGGAAAAGTATCATCGCCTCGCCTTGACCCATGCGGGTACAGGGGGCGATTTGCCCAACCCCACGGGGTTTGGCTAGGGGCGGCACTGCCCCATCGGGACCAAGTCAATCCCCCATGAACGGCTGCATGGGGTTGATGTCTAGGGTCTTTCAGCAACTGACATAATAGAAGCCACGCCGACCCGCGAGGTGCTGTCCCATGGCTGAGACCACTGGACTACTCCCTGTTCTAGAAATCACCTCCCGCAGTACCAAACGGCAAGACGAGGTGGAAAAGCCTCGTCTCTACGCCAGTCTGGGGGTGCAAGAATATTTTCAGTACGATCCCACAGCGGATGATCTCAACCCTCAATTGCAGGGGGCGCAACTGGCGGATGGCACCTACCAACTGTTGCCGCTGGCCTTCACTGCCGCTAGTTTGCCCTACATCCATAGCATCAGTGTTGGGGCTCGATTTGCAACTGCATCCCCCCTATCCAGAACTGGGGCTGGCTCCTGCCGCCCAGGCGCTGCGGTTCTACGATCCTCAAACGGGGACTAAGCTCCTGAACCGGGATGAGTTAGAGCAGTTGCGGCAGGCGCTTCAGGAAGAGAATGAACTCATTCAGCAGGAGCGCGATGCGGCCCAGCAAAGGGCTGAAGCCCTAGCCGCTCGCCTACGGGAGTTGGGGATTGAGCCGCAGTAGTGGCGTGGATGCCTAGATTTTCATGCCAGCAGCCAACTGCACTTCTACCTTGTCGGCTTTGAGCATGTGATAGGTGATCAGCAACTGGGTCAGGGCGAGGGGATAGCTTTGCAGCGTTTCCCCAGTGGTGCCAATCAGCTTACCGATGTCCTGATTGCCTTCAATGCTGCAAAACTGCCCCAGGTAAGGCACTTCGCCGCATAGAATGCGCTCCAGTTCCTGCACTTGTTCTTGGGTGGCATGGCCGTCAATTTCCAGCACATCCACAGGCTTACCCATGTCGCGGTCCAGCACCAACCGCACAGAATCCCCCAGGTGATTGCCGGTGTCATCCAGCAGGTTGGTGAAGTCGGGGTGGGGAATGGTGGGGCGCAGCACCAGCCGCACATTCAGCAGCAGATCATCCTTAGCCCCAGCCTCAGGGGGATAAAAAGACACAATGACATCGGCCCACTGCCGCTGGGGCCGGATAAAGGCTTCTGAATCAGATTCCCGTTGCTTCAGTTGCTCCAGGACTTGGTCTTCGGTATAGCCCCGTTTTCGGGTATCCCGCTTGATTTTCCAGGTGGCGCGCAGATCCTCAGGGGGGGCCAGATACACCATCACGTCGTAGCAGGAGCGAGCCGCTGCGGTGGAATAACCCAAGAGTCCTTCCACAATCACAAATTTGCGGGGCTCGATGTATTCGGGGGGATCAAAAGCTCCGGTGGAATGGTTGTAGATAGGCTTGAGGATGGGCTTGCCTTCCCGCAGCAGTTCTAGGTGCTGCTCGATGATGTCGAGATAGTTGCAGTCGGGGTGCAGCGCGGAGATTCCCATCTCCTTGCGCTGGACGCGATCGTAGCGGTGATAATCGTCGGTGCAAATGGCGGTTACCTGATCTTCTCCGAGGATTTGGGCAATCCCTCGGGTCAAGGTGGTTTTACCGGCGGCACTGTCGCCCACGATACCGAGAATGATGGGACGGCTGGGCATAGTTCCTCCTGACCAACGACGTATCAATACCTAAGCAAAGTATTGCTTAATTCTAGGGATCAATGGTCCCCTACTCAAGGCAGTAGGCTGGAGGAGAGATTACTGGATGGTGCGATCGCGCCCATTGCCCCATGGTTACCCCCACCCATGCCCTCCATGTCGCCCTATTGGTCAGTGACCTGGCCCAAGCCGAATGGTTTTACGGGGAAGTACTGGGGCTGACCCCGGCCCCCCGTCCCTTGTCTTTTCCGGGGCAGTGGTATCAGTTGGGGACCTTTCAACTTCATCTGATGGTGGCGGCGCAATGGCAGGCCCCCCGTCCCCGCCCCGACAAGTGGGGCCGCAATCCCCATCTGGCCCTGGGGGTGGTGAATTTAGAGGCGATGCAGGCCCGCCTCGAAGCCGCTGGGTGTCCGGTGCAGAGAAGCGCCTCCGGACGGGCGGCCTTGTTCACCCAAGACCCGGATGGGAATTTGATTGAGCTGACGGCAATTCCTGACACCCTTTAGGTGTGTTGCTGTTGGGCCAACGGCTGATCTAGCAATGGGCGGAGGGGCGCTGGTGTCAGGCTGGTGGGCAGTGCCCACCTACCTGTTCTACCTGAGAGAGACATGACCTACGGCGGGATATTCATTCCGAAAAATCCTCTCAGCCCCTGACCCGTTAGGGGGGCGTTGTCTCGGGGGCGGGGCGGATGCTGGGCCAGTCGGTGTGGCTCCACACCCCCGCCGGAATCCACACCCCCTGATACCGCTGGACTCGGGGGTGATCCATGACATACATCCAAGCGGACCCCAGCGGCTCGCCCCCGCAGGGGAGCACCGATCGCCACTGGCGGCTGTATTCATTGTCGGCGGGCGATCGCGTCGAGTCATAGCCCTCAAAGGCGTCCATGGCCGCTAGCCCAGTGTCATCCCGAAGCTGCAACAGCGTCCCCGTTACCCAGCCCGGTTCCAGCGTCAGGGCGGGGTATCCCATGGGCAGGTGGTAGAGTCGCCCTTCCACCTGGGCCGCCATCGCCTGGATCAGGTGGGGGCGACAATAGCGATCGTGGTAGGTTTCCCTAGGCTTTAGGGTGCCGTAGACAAAAATAGCCACCATAATGACCAAACCCCCTTGCTGGGTGTCACGGTTGAAAGGGTACGGGTTGGGATGATCGGCCCGACGGCGGCACGGCGGATGATCCTTGCCGTTGTAGCCCAGATCATCGCCATCCGTGGGCATCCACCATTTTGAAATTATGCGTGAACTGTATCCCCCGATTGAACCCTACCGGGTTGATTATTTGCCCGTGTCTGACCTCCATACCCTCTATGTAGAGGAATGCGGGTCCCCCCTGGGGAAGCCGGTCGTGTTTCTCCACGGCGGGCCGGGGGGAGGGATTCAGCCGGTGTATCGTCAGTTTTTTGATCCCCAACGGTGGCGCATTGTGCTGTTTGACCAGCGGGGCTGTGGCCGCAGTCGCCCCCATGCGGAACTGCGGGAAAACACCACCTGGGATCTGGTGGCGGACATTGAGCGGATTCGCGCCCATTTGGGCATTGACCAGTGGGTGGTATTTGGTGGCAGTTGGGGCAGCACGTTGGCCTTGGCCTATGCCCAGACCCACCCCGATCGCTGTCGGGGGCTAATTCTGCGGGGGATTTTCACCCTGCGACGGCAGGAAATCCAGTGGTTTTATCAGTCGGGGGCCAACTATCTATTTCCCGATGCCTGGGAAACCTACCTGGCCCCGATCCCCGAGGCGGAACGGGGGGATTTGGTGGGAGCCTACT
>JAQCHG010000012.1 GCA_027619675.1 Cyanobacteriota bacterium | reverse complement strand
CCCGCCCTAGGCCCCCAGGAAGCGGCGATAGGCCAGGGCCAGGGCGCTTTCATCCCCCACATTGCCGGGGAATAGCACCACGGGCAGGTTGGGGAAGGCGGGGTGATCGGCGGGGGTGCGCACCACGGAACAGCCGGGGATGATCTGCCCCAGCAGCCGCGCCGTCCGCAGGGCTAGCCCAGTGCTGAGGGTGTCGTTAGAGGTGATGCCGCCTTTGCTGATCAGAAACCCAATGGTGGGGGGCAGGCCCCGTTCAATGTCCATCAACAACTCTGACACCTGCTGACCAAAGGCGAGGCGGGTGTTGATGTCCTTAAAGGTGAGTTCCTCCCGGCTGGTGTAGATCACCGGGGTCTGGCCCTGGGCGTGGGCGGTCGCGGCCTGGGCCAGCACATCCGTTAGCACCTGCGATCGCCCCTCGGGGGTAATGCCTTCGGCCCAGGGATGCAGATCTACCTCAATGGGGACGGTGCCCGGTTCCTGCAACAGCACCGCTAACTGCTGGGTGGTTTTCTGCACATGGGAGCCCACCAGGACGGCACCGGGTTTGCCCCCGCGCACATATTGGGCCATGGCGGTGGGGGCGACGGGTTGGGGGGGCAGGTTGGCCAGGGCGGTGAGGATGCTGGCGGCACTGCGGAAAAGGAAGCGTTTGCCCGCAGCGGCGGCAGCCCGCACGTCCTCGGCAAAGCGGTTGAGGTCTGCCTGCACTTCCCCATCCACCACGGCGCAGGTGTTGGCTTCGAGCTGCATCAGGCGCTCGCGGCAGCCCTGGCGCAGATCCGTCAGGGTGAACCGCTCTACCGCTGTTGTGGGAATGCGGCCCTGGGTTTTTTCCGCCACATAGTCGGGCAGATAGCTGTGGCGGTAGCCAAAGACGGAATCGCGGGCAAATTCCGTTTCATGGGCGGGGACGGCGGTGCCCCCCTGCATGACGTAGTGGATGCTGTCGCGGGTGATGCGGCCTCCTTCAAAAAAGGCGGGCACCAGGCAGTGGGCATCGAAGGGGCCAAGCTCGTCGGCGATCGCGTCCGTCTCAATGGGGTAGTGGCCCCGCAGGGTGGAGTCCGATCGGCTCACCACCAGAAATTCCTCAATTCCGGCCTGGGGGATGGCCAGCTTCAGGTTGTGGCAGACGGTGCGGGTGATGGCATCGGCTTGATCCGGTGGTAGGGCGCGGGTGTTGGTGAGGATGAACACAATCGGGGCGCGATCGCGCAGCCCCTCCACTAGGGTGTCCACATCCCACTGCATGAGCAGCAGGCAGCTATGGACGGTCTGAGATCCGGTGGGATCATCGTCCAGCACGATAATTTTGGGGTCTGCACCTTGGGCATCCGCAGCCATGACACGCTCCATCACCAACGGTGCCATTATCCCCCGTCCCTTGAACGAAGAGAGCGGCAAGGGGTTGGGGATCAACAGCCAGGGTGGGGATCAGCGGGAACCCTGAGTAGGCCCTGGCGCGATCGCCTTGCCCCTAGAACTGATGCGATTGCACCGACGAACAAGGGGCTTAAGCCCCTTGCCTAAAGGGAACGTTGAGAATTTGCGATCGCGTTGCGTTAGTCCTGCTGCCCCAAACTCGGGGGCGTCCCCAGGGAGTTGCCCCTGGGGACGCTTAACACGGATGATTGCCCTAGATAAACGATCCCCGTAATGCTTTAATAATGCTTTAATCATAGACAAAGGTAAATGGAATTTCGCCTCCCATAGAGTTAAATCGATGGAAGGCGATGTCGGTTCCAGTCAGGCCCAATCACGCCCCATTTAATTCGAGACCACCCCACGCAAACGACCTATGGCGATCGCTCAAGTCCCCTGGCTCACGATTTTGATCCTGCTGCCGCTCATCGGAGCGCTAGTGATGCCGTTCTTTCCCCTGGTGCGCGGCACGAACAATAACCTGATTCGCTGGTACGCCATCAGTGTTGGCGGGCTTGACCTGGCGCTCATGGGCTACGTCTTCTGGACCCACTACGATCCCACTCGGGCCGATTTTCAAATCGTCGAAACCTTTTCCTGGCTGCCCGCATTTGGCCTGAATTGGACGGTTTCCGTAGATGGACTGTCGGCTCCCCTGGTGCTGCTAGCGGGCTTGGTGACCACCCTCTCGATGCTGTCGGCCTGGCGGGTCAACCGCCGACCCCGGCTGTTCTACAGCCTAATGCTGGTGCTTTATGCCGCCCAAATTGGCGTCTTTGTGGCCCAGGATTTGCTGCTGTTTTTCATCATGTGGGAAGTGGAGCTGGTGCCGGTCTATCTGCTGGTGTGCATTTGGGGCGGGCAAAATCGGCGTTACGCCGCTACCAAATTCTTGATGTACACCGCCATCTCCTCCATCTTCATTCTGGTGGCGGCCCTGGCCATGGCCTTCTACGGCGATGGGATCACCTTTGATATCGCCCAACTCCATCTCAAATCCTTTCCCCTCGGGCTCGAACTGCTGCTCTATGCCGGACTGCTGATTGCCTTTGGGGTGAAACTGGCCATTTTTCCCTTCCACACTTGGCTACCCGATGCCCACGGGGAAGCTTCGTCGCCCGTGTCCATGGTGTTAGCGGGGGTGCTGCTGAAAATGGGCGGCTATGGCCTGATCCGCTTAAATCTCGAACTGTTGCCCCATGCCCACGTTTACTTTGCGCCGATTTTGGCGATCGTGGGGGTGATCAACATCGTCTACGGGGCGCTCAATTCCTTTGCCCAGACGAACATGAAGCGGCGTCTGGCCTATTCGTCGGTGTCCCACATGGGCTTTGTGCTGCTGGGCATTGCCTCCTTTACCGATTTGGGCATCAGTGGGGCGCTGCTGCAAATGCTCTCCCACGGGCTGATTGCCTCGGTGCTCTTCTTCTTGGCGGGGGTCACCTACGATCGCACCCACACCATGATGATGAATGAGATGAGCGATGTGGGTCAGGCTCTGCCCAGGGTGTTTGCCCTGTTTACCATGGGGGCGATGGCCTCCCTGGCGCTACCGGGCATGAGCGGGTTTGCCAGCGAGGTGGCGGTGTTTGTCGGGTTTGCCACCAGTGGGGCCTACAGCGAGACCTTCCGCGCCGTGATGGTGGGGCTGTCTGCCGTGGGTTTGATTCTGACCCCGATTTACCTGCTGTCGATGCTGCGCCAGGTGTTTTATGCTGCCGAGGCGCTTCCGGTCTGCGACATCCTTCCCTTCTGCGATATCAATGATGTTGATCTGAAAAGTCAAGGGAGCGAAGAGCCCGCGTGCTTTGGCAACAACTGTGAGCTACCTGACCAATCCAAGTTTGAAGATGCCACCTTCCGTGAGGTGATGATTGCCGCCTGTTTTCTGGGGCTGATTTTGGCGATCGGGTTTTATCCCAAATTGGCTACCCAGATGTACGATGCCAAAACCGTGGCCGTCAATACCTCAGTCCAGGCCGTTTACCAGGACATGACCCAGGCAACTGTCCCCCCTTATGGAGAGGCATTCTTTGCAGAAACCCTCAAATCGACGACCTTTTGAAAGGTTAGAGTTTTGACATACAAATAGGTCTTAAGTAGCCGGGACTAATCAAACTTCATACCTGCCGCTGATTTCGACTCCGCTCAATCAGCTAGACTCTTTATCCGGCAAGGATTTGAGGGTTGAGCGGAGTCGAAACCCGTCTACAAGATCATTGAGCTTACTTACTTAGGGGTGATCATTCTCGCAGACCCAACTCCAAAATTTCCGGCAATTGCTGGGATACGGATGTGGGCCGTAAGGCTAAATCGTCTGGGACATTGATACTGATTTCCACGGATAGCCGCCTCCACCATCTAACCCTCAAACACCTACAAGATTAGCCCCACCAAGGACAGGAGCTTGTGTCCATGCTTCCCCAGCTAACCCGCCGTCGCCTCCACATGGGGGCACAACTGGCCGATCGCGTCGCCAAAATCCGCCATTCCCTTCACCGAACCCAGCCCCATCTCCAACGCCTTGGCGATCGCCCCCTTATCCGGTTCCAGCAATACTGCCTGCTGACAATTCACCGTCACCGTACTGCTGTCGCCCGTGACTAGCGGACTGCCCTGTCAAGACGAGGCCCCTGACTTCTCTAAGCGTAAATCTTCAATCAGTTGGCTCAGGTCCGACGCCGACGCCCGGTACACCTCGCCACAGAAATGGCAGGTAGCTTCGGCCCCGTCATCCTTTTCAATCATGTCCTGTAATTCTTCCGCCCCTAGCATCTTCAGGGCTCCCAACATGCGGTTAGAAGAGCAGGGGCAATGGAATCGCACCGCCTGTTCACCCGGCAGCAGAGTTAGGTCTAAATCCCCAACGAGGGATGCAAAAATCTCGGGCAGGGTTTGGTGATCCCGCAGGTGGGTGGTGAAGCTTGACAGTTGGGCCATGCGGCTTTCTAGCAGGGTGATCAGCGACTCATCCCGCGCGGCCTTAGGCAACACCTGGAGCAGCAACCCTCCGGCGGCTTCCACCCCGTCGGCCCCCACAAACACCCCCAGCACCAGGGCTGATGGGGTTTGCTCAGAGGTGGCGAGGTAGTAGGTGAGGTCTTCGCCAATTTCCCCCGACACCAACTCCACCGTGCTGGCGTAGGGCTGACCATAGCCCACATCCCGCACCACGTAGAGATAGCCGTTGCGGCCAATGGCGCTGCCCACGTCTAGTTTGCCGTCAGCATTGGGGGGCAGTTCAATATCGCCGTGGTCTACATAGCCGCGCACGGTGCCGTCTAGGCCCGCATCCACTAGCACGCCCCCCAAGGGGCCATCGCCGCGAATGCGCACGTTCACCCGCGATTCGGGCCGTTTCATGCTGGACACCAACAACAGCCCCGCTGCCATGGCCCTGCCCAGGGCAGCGGTGGCCACGTAGGAGAGGCCGTGGCGTTGACGGGCAGCTTGCACCAGTTGGGTGGTGGTGACCCCCACTATGCGAATGCCGCCATCGGCGGCGGTTGCCCGGATCAAATGATCTGTCATGCCCGCGTCCTAAGGTGTCTGCCTGCAAAAATATCCATGGTCATTGTAAAAGGTTTGTTTACCCGATTTGGAGGCCACCGGGTTCTCGGTCCGGTGGTGGTGGTGAGTCATCGAGGTGGGCGCACCGATTGGGCTGGGAATGGGGGTGCAGAGGGGACACCAGGGGCGCAGGCGGGGTTACTGCATGCGATCGAGGGTGCGGTATTGAATCGCCTCCGCCACATGGGCGGCCCCGAGGTCCGTTGCCCCCTCTAGGTCGGCAATGGTGCGGGCTACCTTGAGGATGCGATCGGTGGCGCGGGCGGAGAGGTTGAGTTTGCGCACGGCGGCTTCCACCAAGGTGCGGGTGCTGTCGTCTAGGGGGCACCACTGGCGCAGGTGGCGACTTTGCATGTCGGCGTTGCACTGGAGTTCGGGATCGCTGTGGAAGCGATCGCGGGCGCGATTCCGAGCCACCTCCACCCGCTGCCGCACCTGCTCTGAGGGTTCGCCCGATTGGGTCTGGGTCATTTCCTCCGGCTTCAGTCGCCCCACCACCACCTGCAAATCAATGCGATCCATCAGGGGACCGGAGAGGCGAGCCCAATATTGTTCGCGGCTGCGGGGGGTGCAGGTGCAGGGCTGCACCGGGTCGCCATAGTAGCCGCAGGGGCAGGGGTTGGTGCTGGCAATTAGGGTGAACTGGGCCGGGAACTCCACCGACTGGCGGGTGCGAGTGATGGTGACGTAGCCATCCTCTAGGGGCTGGCGCAAAAATTCCAGCACGTCCCGCTTAAATTCCGTCAGCTCATCCAAAAACAACACCCCCCGATGGGCCAGGGAAATTTCCCCTGGTTTGGGAAAGCTGCCGCCCCCCACCAGGGATGGCCCAGAGGCGGAATGGTGGGGGCTGCGGAAGGGGCGATGGGCGACGAGGCTGCCCTTGTCCTTCAATAACCCGGCAACGGAGTGGATGCGGGTGACCTCTAGGGCCTCGCTGAAGGTGAGGGGGGGCAAAATGCTGGGCAAGCGGCGGGCCAGCATGGTCTTACCGCTGCCAGGGGGGCCAACGAAGACTAAATTGTGGCCACCAGCGGCGGCAATTTCTAGGGCGCGGCGGGCTTGGGCTTGGCCTTTGACATCCTTGAGGTCGAGGCTGGGGCGGGGCGATCGCGCCAATTCCGCTTCCCCATCCAGCCGCACCGGGGTGTGCTGGTTGGGATGGTTGAGAAAGTCCACCACCTCTGGCAGATCGCGACAGCCATAGACGGTCAACCCCGGCACAACGGCGGCTTCCTGGGCGTTGGCGGTAGGCACCACCAGCCCTTTGAAGCCGAGTTTTTGGGCGGCGGCGGCGATCGCCAGCACCCCCGCGACGGGACGGAGGGATCCGTCCAGGGACATCTCTCCCAAAAACAGCAGCTCGTTAAGCAGGTCACTATTCACCTGCTCAGAAGCGGCCAGGATGCCGATGCTGATGGGCAGGTCGAAGCTGGGGCCTTCTTTGCGCAGGTCGGCGGGGGTGAGGTTGATGACGATTTTGCGCATGGGGAAGGGGAACCCAGCATTTTTGACCGCCGCTTTGGTGCGCTCCCGTGACTCTTGCACGGCGGTGTCGGGCAACCCCACCACCACTATGGCGGGCAGGCCCCCGGCGATGTCCACCTCTACCCCAACTTTGACGGCATCAATGCCAACTATCGCTGCACTCCAAACCCGCGCCAGCATCGTCTTTTCACTGTAGATAACCCGGCCTGCCGACCCGGTGCCCGGTGTAAACCACCCGCCCCAAGTCCGCTGCCCCGTTGCTTGCTCCCCAGGGTAGTACCGAACGCTCGTCGTAACGGTATGCCATGGACCATCTCAGGGTCTTACACCCATTCCCTGGGGGGCTGTCAATCCTCAATTTGCAGGTTGGGTGAAGCGTTAGAATCGCCCCAAAAACCTTGCTAATGTTGGGTTTCACTGCGTTCTACCCAACCTACACCAACGTGCAAATTGAATGCTGCCAGACCACTAAGGCTACACCTGACGGATGGGTTGGCCTAATGTGCAGAATCCCGATTGTTTAGATAGGACTCACGCAGAATGCTCCTGCATCCTCGGTGTTCCATTGAGGGAAGGAACTGAAGCCCCTTGCTCGTCGGTGTGACCGTGCAAGTCCTGTCAGATCCTGTCAGATCCTGAATCAAGCCCTGATCGGGTCTGGAAGGGGGGAGGTGAGGGCTGAAGTCTGTAGCCACTGCGTCCCCCGGAACCCATGCCCCATACCTTTTTGGCGGCGGCCCGCCAAGGTCGCCATCAGTTTCAGCATTATGCCCTCAGTCTGGTGTTGATGCTGGCCCTGCCGACGATCGCCACCGTTCTTTTCGCCATTTTTCTAGCCCTGGGGATGGCCCTGGGGCCAGGGACCAACCCCGCCACCCTGCAACAATGGCAGACTGACCCGCCCCCAGGGCTCATGGCCGTCGCCCTGGGGATCTTGCTGCTGTTTTGCTGGGGGCTGATCTTAGCGGTCCAGGCAATCCACCGTCGCCCGTGGCAGACGGTGATTCGGGGGCGGGGGCCGATTCAGTGGCGGCGACTGGGGATCAGCCTGGGGGTGTGGCTGGGGTTGCTGGGGGGGAATATTGCCCTGTTGGCGCTGGTGACGGGCGATCGCTATCGCCTTGCCATCACCACCTGGGGGGCCTGGTTCGCTGGCTTGCCGCTGGCCTTGGCCCTGGCCCTGGTGGCGGCGAGTACGGCGGCGCTGGTGTATGGCTATGGTCTGCAAGGGTTGGGGTTGTGGATGAGGCGTCCCCGCCGACTGGCGATCGCCCTGGGGATGTTGGGTGCCCTGTTGGCCCTGCCCCAAGGGCTGCGGGAAGCCTCGCTGTTGGGGGTGGTGATGGCAGGATTGGGGGCGGGGTTTACCGTCTGGCTCGTGATGGCCGATCAGGGGATGGAGGTGTTTTGGGGCCTCCAGATTGCCACCCTGTTGGTGAATAGCTGGATCGTGGGGCTGGAGGGGGCCACCGATCCCTGGGGGATCCCCACCCTGCTGACCCTGGAGGCAGAGGCACCCTTGGCCCCCGGTGCCCTCACCTATGGCCTCCGCTGCGCCCTGTTTGCCTGGTTAATGTTGGGGGTCGGGCGGCACTGGGGCCGGGGTGCCAACGTCTCTGCCTAAACTGGACAATCGGATGAACTGAACCACCCATCAAACCGAGTTAAGCACCGATGACCATAACCCGGAAGATCTTGCTAGCCCTGTTAGGGGTATGGGGCCTGTATGTCAGCAGCTACGCCTACGCCAGACTGGCGGTATTCCACACGGTGGAGCATTACCCCGACGGCAAAGGCGGAGCCCGACAAGACTACATCGCCAAACGGGACCAACCAGCGGGGGCGGGTTGGGAATACCAGGTGTTTTTGCCTGCCATCAAGCTAGAAGAAACCCTGGTGAACGCCCGCCACCGTCTGGTCAGGGGCTAAGGGGACGGCGGCGACAGGCCAGGACAATCCGTCCCTGGCCGGGGCAGGCGGGCAGGCTGAAGGCCGGGGACGCGAACGGACCACGGTAGAATAGGCACCTGCCAGGGGAAGGGTGGCGGCTGGTGAGCTTGGACCACTTGCGTCTGGGGCTAGCCTGGATGGCAGCGATGCTCTGTGCCCTGGCGAACGTTGTTTTGCGTATTGGCCTAGCGCCCCGAGGAGATGAGCGAAGACCTGCGTGCAGAACTGACTAACTTGGTCGGTCCAGCGACTTGGCACAACCTGTTGCCCCATGCCGCCCGCGACAATTTGGTGGTGGTGAATGCCGGGTTAGATCTAGTGGAGGTGGGGCTGGCCCTGACGGCGGATAATGTCACCGCTGTGCAGCGCTGGATTAGCGAGGCCCTGATCAGTAAACCCACGGCGGAACAGTTGCAGCACTGGGATCGCGATCGCTCCCGCCAGTTTCAAGCGTTGATCGTGCAGCCCTACGTCCTTATTCAAGAACCCGACCCGACCTAGCCACGGTTGCGACCGTTAGGGGGAATGAAGGGACCCCCTTCTGTAAAAACCCTGGGGCGATCGCCCCCAAGGTTGCCCCAGCCCGATAAGCTGAAAAGCACGCCGACATCCCGTGACTTGATATGGGCCAAAGCCTGTCTCCGCCGCCCAGTGCTTCGCAACTGAGCCTCTTTCGGACGCCAATCCCTTGGTTGTCTGCCTTTTGGAAATTTTCGCGACCCCACACCATCATTGGCACCAGCTTGAGTGTGATTGGGGTGTTTGCGATCGCCTGGGCGGTGGTGCGCAGTGCCCCCCCCGCATTGCCCCCAGCGGTCAACCCCTTTTCCCTACTGCTGCCATTGATTGCCTGCTTGGCGGGCAACGTCTACATCGTGGGGCTCAACCAAATTCAGGATGTGGACATTGACCGCATCAACAAGCCCCAGTTGCCCCTCGCCTCGGGGGAGTTTTCCCGTCAGGATGGCTGGTGGATCGTCAGCTTTGCCGCCATTGTGGCCCTGGTGCTGGCGGGGCTGGGGGGCTGGTTTTTGCTGGCCACCCTGGGGGTGAGTCTGGCCATTGGCACCGCCTATTCCCTGCCCCCCCTACGGCTGAAGCGGTTTCCCTTTTGGGCTTCGGTCTGCATTTTGACGGTGCGGGGGGCAGTGGTGAACCTGGGGCTGTTTTTGCACTACAGCGAACAGTTGGGGCTACCTTTACGCATCCCCGCCGTGATTTGGGGGCTGACGGGGTTTGTGGTGGTGTTCAGCGTAGTGATTGCCATCTTTAAAGACATCCCCGACATTGAGGGCGATCGCCGCTACAACATTTCCACCTTTACGGTGCGGCTGGGGCAGCGACGGGTGTTCAACCTCGCCCGCTGGATTTTGACCGCCTGCTATCTGGGGGTGGCGATCGCCGCCCCGTGGATTGTGGGGTTAAATGCCCCGTTTGTGCTGGTCAGCCATGGGGCGATCGTGGCCCTGTTTTGGTGGCGCAGTCGGCGGGTGGCCCTGGGGGATGACCCTGGTGCTGGTGCCGAGGGTCAGACGCCCCTCACCTTTGCCGCCTTTTACCAATTCATCTGGCAACTGTTTTTTGTGGAATATTTGCTCTACCCGGTCGCCTGCTGGTTGGGCACCTGATCCCCCGTAGCACGGACGCACAACGGCTCGGAAGCCTCAGCGTTCTGTTAGGCAGATTTCTGGCAATGAAATTCCCGTTATGGGGTGCGTCACGCTGCGCTGACGGCACCCTACGGCAGGTCACTGCTTTCCCGAAAATCCCCTTAGGGCAAGGGGCTGAAGCCCGTTGTTTATCGGTATGGCGGGGTCAGTTCTGCCTCATTGGGCAAAGGGCAACTCGTCTAGGCGCGCCTCCAGATCCTCCACGGCGGGGAGATCGGCCTTGAGGTTGTCGGGCAGGGCAGAACCGGTGCGGTAGAGGGAGACACCAATGGGTTTGGTCACATCTCGCAGGGCATATTCCACAATGGTTTTGTTCTGGGTCTTGCAGAGAATGATGCCGATGGTGGGCTGATCCTGGGGTTGGCGCAGGAGGTCATCCACCGCCGACACGTAGAAGTTCATCGCGCCGGAATATTCGGGGCGGAAGTCCCCCATTTTTAAGTCAATCACCACAAAGCAGCGCAGTTTGAAGTGGTAGAACAACAGGTCCACATAAAAGTCTTCGCCCGCCACGGCGAGGTGATACTGACTGCCCACAAAGGCAAACCCCACCCCCAATTCCAGCAAAAAGTCGCGGATGCGATCGCTGAGGGCTTTTTTGAACTCCTGCTCCTGCACCTCGGGGCCAATGCTCAAAAAATCTAACTGGTAGGCATCTTTGAGCAGACTTTGGGCCAGATCTGACTGGGGCAGGGGCAGGGTGCGCTCAAAGTTGGTGATGGCGCTGCGCTGGCGACTGTAGAGGTCTTGATCCAGATGCTCTAGCAGCATGTTGCGGCTCCAGCCGTGGGCGATCGCCTGTTGGGCGTACCACAGCCGTTTTTGGGGCTGATCCAGGGCATCCAACAGCCGCACGTTGTGGCCCCAGGGCAGCTTCGACAACACCCCCCGCACCTGGTCTTCGTCGGGGTAGGCTTCGGCAAAGGCCCGCATGTAGCGCAAGTTGCGGGAAGACAACCCTTTCATGTCGGGCACCCGCCGCCGCAGGTCATCCGCCAGTTGATCCACCACTTTGCTGCCCCAGCCCCGCTCCACCTGCCGCCGCAAAATTTCGCGACCGATGCGCCAGTAGAGCATCACCATGCGCTGGTTCACCGCGATCGCGGCGTCCACGCGGCTCTGGTTGATGAGGGTGGTGAGATCGGCAACGAAGGCACTGTAGTCGCGATCGTCGCGGGCAAGGTCAGCGGTCATAGATCCAGGGCAAAGCTGTGCCTATTGTGGCAACTTGTGGCCCCAGTGTTCCGTTAACCGCAGATGGCGGGGTTAGAACTGATGCAAAACGCTCTGGAATCCCCGGCATTTCGTTGGAGCAAAGGGGCTTCAACCCCTGGTTTGCTGGTGTGACTGCGTCAGTCCGGATCCTGGCTTAACGTGAGTTCGTGTTAAGCCAGGATCCCGTTCCTGTAGGGGCGCACTAGCGAAG
>JAQCHG010000011.1 GCA_027619675.1 Cyanobacteriota bacterium | reverse complement strand
GGGCGATCGCCCGCCATGGCTTGAAAACCCGCCAGTTGGATCCCTTCGGCCCTGGCCCCGGTGAGGCGGTTGACCAGAATGCCGCCGAGGGGAATCTGCAACCGGGTGAGGGCGGCGGTGAAGCGTTCGGTTTCCTTCAGGCTCAGGGGTTCCGGCAGGGCCACCACCCAACAGGCGGTGCGGGTCGGGTCTTGCAGTTGGGCGCGTCCGGTGGCCAGATCCCGCTTCATGTCGGTGAGGAAGCGATCGCCCTCATCGTCGCTGTAGCGTCCCGACAGGGCCTCCACCATATAGCGGTGTTTGTCTTGAAATAGACTGAGGGCCGCTAAGAAGCTGTCGAGGAAGTCCATCAGCCCCAGCAGATTGAGGGTGTGGCCGCTGGGGGCCATGTCCACCACCACCCGATTTGCCGCCCCCGTCCGCAGTAGGCGCTGAATTTCCAGCAGCCCCATCAGCTCGTTTAACCCCGGCCAGTCCATGTCCCACACGGGGGAGAGGTCGTCGTCTTCGACGAAACTACCCCGCTCCACCAGGGTTTCTAGCACTGGGCCATAGTCGGTGCGAAATTCCTGCAGCAGGCGATCGGCATCCAAGGCCCGTAGGTGTAGGTTGGGGCATTGAGGGTGCGATCGCGCAGTATCGTCCACCGTCACCCCCAGCACGTCCCCCAGGGAGTGGGCCGGGTCGGTGGACAGCAGCAGAATGTCAGTGTCGGGGTGGGTTTGGGCTTGGGTCAGGGCGATGGCGCAGGCGCTGGTGGTTTTGCCCACGCCGCCCTTGCCGCTGATCAGGGTCAGTTGGGTCAGGGGAAAGTCAACCATAGTGCCTTCATGCTACGGCGTATCACCAGAAAGCCGCGATCGACCGACAAAAAAGCCCCCGCCAATGGCGAGGGCTTTCGAGTCATGGACTCAATCATCCAGCAGGACAATTAGCCAATGATTTCAGGGGCTTGAGCAGCCGCCAAATCGAGAGGGAAGTTGTGAGCATTACGCTCGTGCATCACTTCCATGCCCAGGTTGGCGCGGTTGATCACATCCGCCCAGGTCCCAATCACCCGACCCTGAGAGTCAAGCACAGACTGGTTGAAGTTGAAGCCATTCAGGTTGAACGCCATGGTGCTGATGCCCAGAGCAGTAAACCAGATGCCAATCACAGGCCAAGCACCCAAGAAGAAGTGCAAGCTGCGGCTGTTGTTGAAGCTGGCGTATTGGAAGATCAAGCGACCAAAGTAACCGTGGGCAGCCACGATGTTGTAAGTCTCTTCCTCTTGGCCAAACTTGTAGCCATAGTTCTGAGACTCAGTCTCGGTGGTCTCACGCACCAGAGAAGAAGTCACCAAAGAACCGTGCATCGCGGAGAACAGAGAACCGCCAAACACACCCGCCACACCCAACATGTGGAAAGGATGCATCAGGATGTTGTGCTCAGCCTGGAACACCAGCATGAAGTTGAACGTACCCGAGATACCCAGAGGCATGCCATCAGAGAAAGAACCCTGACCGATGGGGTAGATCAAGAACACCGCAGAAGCAGCGGCCACAGGAGCGCTGTAAGCAACACAGATCCAGGGGCGCATACCAAGACGGTAGCTGAGTTCCCACTCACGACCCATGTAGCAGAAAACGCCAATGAGGAAGTGGAAAATAACGAACTGGTAAGGGCCACCGTTGTACAGCCACTCATCGAGGGAAGCCGCTTCCCAGATGGGGTAGAAGTGCAGACCGATAGCGTTAGAAGAGGGCACAACCGCACCAGAGATGATGTTGTTGCCGTACATCAGAGAGCCCGCCACAGGCTCACGGATGCCGTCGATATCGACGGGGGGAGCCGCGATGAAAGCGATGACGAAGCAGGTGGTAGCAGCCAGCAGAGTGGGGATCATCAGCACGCCGAACCAGCCAATGTAGAGGCGGTTTTCGGTGCTGGTCACCCACTGACAGAACTGCTCCCACAGGGAAGCGCTAGAGCGCTGCTGTAGGGTCGTAGTCATGATGAATGATTCCTGTGTACTACAAAAAAGCAGATATGGATATGGGGCTGTTTATTAACAACCTTGTACCCATGTTAGCACTTCTTCATGAAGCTGCCAGTTTTCACTATCATTTTTGGGTCTGGAATACAGGGGGCCTTGATCGAGTCGTACCCCATTCCACTCCTTGCAGGCCAAGGGTTTATGGGGCATGGGCGATCGCGATCGCCCATCCCAACTGTGAGATCGTCTTTTCTCAGAAAACTTTGGCCGTTTACATTTCGGAAAGGATAAAGTTTTCTGCTACCACACAGGTCCACTAGTGCAAGCACCTGTCGGGACTTTGGGATCAAGGCCCTGAAAAGATCGCCTCATCCAAGTCTTGGCGGCTAAGGGAGTACTTAAAAACCCGCTGTAAATCCTGACCGGGGCCGTCAGCGTTGAGATAGCGCACCACTAGGGAGTCAATCTCCAAAATCAAGTCTGCCTGCCAATCGGGGGTCACCACATGCCAGCAGTGGAGGGCTTCCGGATCTTGCTGGCAGCTGTGATCCCGCAGCCATTGCTCAATGTCCGGCAGGGGATGGTTGTAGAGGGGGGTGTCAGCGCTGGGAAGGGCCATTGACGGATGCTCTAAGAACGGGGGTAGATCATTCAGATAGGACTGAGACGGTCACACTGACGCACAACGGGCTGACCCGAATCCGCAACGAAATGCTGAGAATTTGGGGGCGCGTTGCGCAAGCCGGGCGAGATCTTGAACTATTGTAAAGGGCTGGCGTTGCCTAATCTGAGGGCGGGATCAGGAATTATGGAGCGGTATCCGTTCTTGACTTTGGCAGGCAGGGCAAAGGCCAAAAAACTCTAGGGTGTGATAGAAAATCTGAAACTGGTGATCCTGGTGGAGTTGGGTTTCCAGTTCGTGTACCGGACACTCATCAATCAGAATGGTGCGATCGCACCGCAGACAGGTGAGATGGTGGCGGTCTTCCTGGGGCAGGCTGTAGACCGCTTCCCCACTGGGCAGGGTTCGCATTTGCACGGCCCCTTCCAGCTTCAACCCCTCTAGAGCCCGATACACCGTAGCCAACCCCGTGCTGTAGCTACGGTTGCGGAGTTCTATGTAGAGATCCTGAGCGGAAATGGGCTGGGATTGCCCTTTAAGGATTTGCAAAATCCGCTCCTGACTGCGGGTTCTTCGATGCTTCATAGGAGCTAGTGACCGCTTTCTTCCAGCTTAGTGCAGAGGGGGATGGGGTAGGATACTTATGCTTTGTCGGGGCTGAAACCATGGCCACTTACCAGGCCCAAATCTATGTCACCCTCCGGCCATCGGTGCTGGATCCTGCCGGAACGGCGGTGCAGTCGGGGCTCCATCACATGGGGTACGAGACGGTATC
This sequence comes from Cyanobacteriota bacterium, assembly GCA_027619675.1. Lineage (GTDB taxonomy): Bacteria > Cyanobacteriota > Cyanobacteriia > Phormidesmidales > Phormidesmidaceae > PCC-6406. Next base: position 8,690 of record JAQCHG010000011.1, on the reverse strand, counting down.
CCAGGTGCGTATTGGTAAATATATTGAAGTCACCCTCACGGCTGACACCGAAGCCGTGGCCCGAGAGCAGCTAGATCAGATGTGTGATCAGCTCTTGGCAAACCCAGTGATTGAAAACTATCGCATTGATCTCCAGCCCCAAGCTGTGCCCAGTCCTGCCTAGGGGCTGTCATCAATGACTGCCAGAATCCCCATGGCGAAACCGCTACAGTCCCTAACTACATTCCGGGAGCGGGGGCGGTAATGGTTTCCCAGCTAGGCTTTCACCCTTGATTGATGACGTGTCTTAGGAGGCCGATGATGAATGTTGGCGTGATTGTGTTTCCGGGATCCAATTGCGATCGCGACGTGGCCTATGTCACGCGGGACCTGCTGCAACAACCCACCCGCCTGATTTGGCACGAAGACAGTGATTTAGGGGATGTGGACTTAGTGGTGGTGCCCGGCGGCTTCAGCTATGGAGACTACCTGCGCTGTGGGGCGATCGCCCGCTTTTCCCCCGCCCTGCAAGCCACCATCCGCCATGGAGAGCGGGGGGGGTTGGTGTTGGGCATCTGCAACGGCTTTCAGATTTTGACGGAAGCGGGGCTCTTGCCCGGTGCTTTGGTGCGGAATCGAGACCTGCATTTCATCTGCGATCGCGTCCCCCTGCGGGTGGAACGCACGGATCTGCCTTGGTCCCAAGGGTACTCCCCTCAGCAGGTGATCACCCTGCCCATTGCCCATGGAGAAGGCTGCTACTACGCCGACGCCGATACCCTCAAAAGCTTGGAAGATAACCACCAGGTGGTGTTCCGTTACTGCACGGCGACGGGAGACGTAACCCCCGACAGCAATCCCAATGGCTCCGTGGACAATATTGCCGGGATTTGCAATCCAGCGGGCAACATCCTGGGTATGATGCCCCATCCTGAGCGGGCTGCCGATGCCATGCTCCACAACACCGACGGCATGGGGTTATTTCAAAGTGTGGTGGCATCCCTGTTGGTCGCGGCCTAGAGGACAGCGCTGCCGATCTCCATCGCTGCTGTCCAGTCCCGAACCGCGTAAATTTGCGCACCCTTGCCTAGGTGGCGGAGCGGAGGCGCAAGGGATGCAACTCCTTTACTGAGGACAGCTTGGCAAGACTCTAGTTGGGCTTGGCGCGAGTAACCCTACCTTCTGACTCCCTATCTCCCATGCTCCCCAGCTCCCCCACCCAAGGCAACGGTTGGCAAACTTACGTCGCGCTGGACTAGCCCTGCTGACCCCAGCGATGGGTCACTGCGCTGAAGGGGGGGCAATGTGGTAGCGTCGAGGCGTCGCTCACCTAGGCAACGATGGTGTTTTCCATTGCAGAACAGGCGGATCGCTACGCCACCTACATCCTGAAGGACGATCGCCATCCGGCCCGTCTAGAAGTGATCCCCGAGCGGGGAGGCTTGATTACCCGCTGGCAGGTGGCGGGGCAGGACATGCTGTACTTTGATGCCGACCGCTTTGCCGACCCCAGTAAATCCGTTCGGGGTGGGATTCCAATCCTGTTTCCCATCTGTGGCAATTTGCCGGAGGACCAATACACCTGGGCCGGGGCGACCTATACCCTTAAGCAGCATGGCTTTGCGCGGGATCTGCCTTGGGTGGTGCGCGATCGCGCCGTTGAAGCCGATGCCGTCGCCTTGACCCTAGAGTTGACCAGCACTGATCAGACCCGCCGCCAGTATCCCTTCGACTTTCGGCTGCGGTTTACCTACCGCCTCCAGGGGGCACACCTGACCTTGGTGCAAACCTTTGAAAACCGCAGCGATCGCCCCATGCCCTTTGCTACGGGGCTGCATCCCTACTTTCAAGTACAGGACAAGGTGGCTTTACAGTTCGATCTGCCCGCCACCACCTACCTCGATCACCTTACCCAGGCAGACGCTTCCTATCCCGGCCACTTTGATTTTCAGCAGGCGGAGATTGACTTGGCCCTGCGCCCCCTGTCCGCCCAGACCGCGACGATGCGGGATCCTCAGCAAGGCACCCAACTGACATTGCAGTGGAGCGATGACTACCGTGCCCTGGTCTTTTGGGCGGTGCAGGGCAAAGACTATTACTGTCTAGAACCGTGGACGGCCCTCAGAAATGCCCTCAACACAGGGGATCATCTCCTTACCCTGGCCCCTGGCGACAGCCACACCGCCACGGTTACCTTCTCGGTGGCACCCCTTTAACTCCGGTTAGCTGTAACCGCCCGGTGCCAAAACCACTCAATTAACCTGGGTTCGGGTTAAAACGGTTGGTGAATTATTTACGCCGTGCGGCCCTAGCTCACCCCCTGGGAGGTTTTGACCTGGGGCTGGGGTTGGGGTTGGAATTGGAACAGGGTGTAGACCACGTTGCGGCGAATTCCCGTCATCATGTCCAGAAAGACTTCATAGCCTTCGCTCTTGTACTCAATCAGGGGATCCTTCTGGCCGTAGCCCCGTAGCCCCACCGTTTCCCGTAGGGCGTCCATCTGTTGCAGGTGTTCCCGCCAGAGGGTGTCAATTTGCTGAAGAATGAAGAACCGCTCTGCATCCCGCATCAGACCGGGCTTCATTTGATCCACCTGGGCTTCCTTCATGTCATAGGCAATGCGCACCTGCTCATGGAGGAAGGTTTTGATCTCCCCAATGGAGAGGTTTTCGAGGTGTTCGGGTGCCACATCAGAAAGGAGATAGACGAACTCCTGCACCTTCTCGACCATTTCTGGCAGTTTCCATTCTTCCGAGGGCAACTCGGGATTGATGTACGCCTGCACGATGTCGTCCATGGTTTGCTCGGCGTATTTGATCACCAGTTCCTTGAGTTCTTGCCCTTCTAGGACCCGCCGCCGCTCGGCGTAGATGGCGCGACGCTGGTTGTTCATCACCTCGTCGTACTCAAACACCTGCTTGCGGATGTCGTAATAGTAGGTCTCGACTTTTTTCTGAGCCCCTTCTAGGGAGCGGGTCAACATCCCCGATTCGATGGGCATGTCTTCTTCTACCCGGAAGGCGTTCATGAGCCCGGCGACGCGATCGCCCCCAAAGATCCGCAGCAGGTTGTCTTGCAGACTCAGGAAAAAGCGAGTGGAACCGGGGTCCCCTTGACGACCGGCCCGGCCCCGCAGTTGGTTATCAACCCGGCGGGACTCGTGGCGTTCGGTACCGATGACGTGGAGACCGCCCAACTCAATGACGCGATTGTGTTCGGCGCTGGTGTACTTTTCGTACTCCTGGAGGATCAGGGTGTACACCTCCCGCAGCTTGGCAATAACGGGATCGGTGGTGGGGGCCTTTTCAGCGGCGATCGCCACCTTTTCTTCTGCCTCTAGCTCATCCAGGCTGCGTTCCCCATAGGTGGCTACGGCAAAATCCACCATCTCCTTCAGGGCTGTCTCCGCCTCCTGGGACAAGTCCGTGGGGAAAATGTCGGGGGATGCCTTCCAGGTTTTGACCTTTTGCCCCGTGCCGAAGCCTTGAGCCCGCTTGCGGCCCTTGGTACCGGGGACGGTGGTGACCCCAAACTCGTCTTCGTCTTCGGGCTTAACGATGCGGGGCATCAAATATTCTCGAATCTTGAGGCGGGCCATGTAGTCGGCGTTGCCCCCGAGGATGATGTCCGTACCCCGTCCAGCCATGTTGGTGGCGATGGTGACGGCTCCACCGCGCCCAGCCTGGGCGACAATTTCCGCTTCCCGCTCCACATTCTCGGGCTTGGCATTCAACAAGTTATGGGGAATGTTGCGTTCCTTCAGCAGCACCGACAGCAATTCGGATTTCTCAACGCTGGTGGTGCCCACGAGGACTGGCCGCCCGGTTTCGTGCATGTCTGCACATTCCTCCGCCACGGCCCGCCATTTGGCCTCTTCGGTTTTGTAGACCACATCCGCCAAGTCGCGGCGCTGGGAGGTGCGGTTGGTGTCGATGACCGTCACTTCCAGGTCGTAGATTTTCTCGAACTCTGGCTCCTCGGTTTTGGCCGTCCCGGTCATGCCTGACAGTTTGGGGTAGAGCAGGAAGAAATTTTGATAGGTAATGCTGGCCAGGGTTTGGGTTTCGGGCTGAATTTCTACCCGCTCTTTGGCTTCGATCGCCTGGTGCAGGCCATCGCTCCAGCGGCGACCGGGCATCACCCGTCCGGTGAACTCGTCCACAATCACCACTTCCCCATTGCGGACGATGTAGTTGACGTCCTTGATGAAGAGCTCTTTGGCCTTGATGGCGTTGAAGACGTAGTGCGCCCAGGGATCTTTGGGATCGAAGAGGTCTTGGACCCCAAGTAACTGCTCAGCCTGGATGAAGCCTTCGTCCGTCAGCAGCACATTGCGGGCTTTTTCATCCACTTCGTAGTGGTCGTCCCCGTTTAAGGCCCGTGCCACATCGGCGGCTTGGGTGTATTTTTCGCCGGGGCGCTCCACTTGGCCGGAGATGATCAGGGGGGTGCGGGCCTCGTCAATGAGGATAGAGTCTACCTCGTCGATGATGCAGAAGTTGAAGGGGCGCTGCACCACATCGCCGATGGCGGTGGCCATGTTGTCCCGCAGGTAGTCAAAGCCGAACTCGCTGTTGGTGCCGTAGGTGATGTCGCAGGCGTAGTTCTTTTTCCGCTCTGTGGGGCTCATGCCCTGCTGAATCAAGCCCACGTTTAACCCTAGGAAGCGGTGGATTTGCCCCATCCATTCCGCATCGCGGCGGGCCAGGTAGTCGTTCACCGTCACGATGTGAACCCCTTTACCACTGAGGGCGTTGAGGTAGGCGGGCAGGGTGGCGACGAGGGTTTTCCCTTCCCCGGTTTTCATTTCGGCGATTTGGCCATCGTGGAGCACCATGCCGCCGGTGAGCTGCACGTCAAAGTGCCGCATCCCCAGTACTCGCTTGGAGGCTTCCCGCACCACGGCGAAGGCTTCGGGCAGGAGGTCGTCGAGGGATTCACCCTTTTCTAGGCGCTGCTTGAACTCGCCTGTTTTGGCGACCAATGCCTCGTCGGAGAGGGGCTGGATATCTTCTTCCAGCAGATTGATCTCCACAACTTCAGGCTTGTAGCGCTTGAGTTTGCGAGCGTTGGGGTCACCAAGGAGGGCTTTTAGCATGTGTCCGGAGACTGGAGGATTTAGACTTGCAATGGTTCTAGTAAAGTCAGCACTTCTAGACAACCGCAAGGGGCAATCACCCTACCGATCGCGAACAAAAGGTCTGAATTTACGCTTTTCGATCCTACCACCTAGGCTCTGGGACGCTAGGACATTGGGGCGATCGCGTCTGTGACCTGGGCGTTGATGCGTTCCAGCCGTGGGATGGGGGGGGCAATGGCCCGCCCCGCTGGGTGTCTAGACGGGGGACACGGGGGTTAAGGGCAGATTAGGGAGCCCAGAAATTTAGTGTTATGGTATTGGACGCTGCATTTCTCCACGCAAGCCAGTTGGGCGATCGCCTAGCTCCTGGGAAATGATTTCCATCTTTTTGCAATTCGGTTTACCGCAGGCTGGGCGCTGGGCGCTACAGACTGAGGCCACAGCGGCGGGATCCGGACAGTATGGACAGCTACCGCAGATACAGCAGCCAGGGCTGCCGGACAGGGTGCGGTGCGGCATTGTGGGGCAACGACGACGAATCAGGGGCTAGCAGCCAAGGATCAGGATGCCTCCGATGGGCCTGATGTTGGTTGTGGGACCCCGTTGCCAACCCCTTCGCCAAGACCCCTTTTTTTGTCCAAATTTGTCCCAGTGCTTGCCATGATGGATTGTCGCCACATTCAATTTCAGTACGTTGACACCCTTGAGGCTGACCAACTGCATCAGCTACACGGACTGTTTCAAGTCGCTGCTTTTTGGGCCTGCGATCGCAGCCCCGAAGCCATGGCGATCGCGATCGCCCACAGCAACCCGGTCGTCGTGGCCTGGGATGGCCCTCGTCTGATTGGCTTTGCCCGCGCCACCTCCGACGGCGTTTACCGCGCCACCGTTTGGGATGTGGTGATCCACCCCGACTATCAGGGGGCTGGGCTGGGGCGGCGACTGGTGGAGACGGTGCTGGCCCATCCCCACGTTAACCGGGCGGAGCGGGTGTATTTGATGACCACCCACCAGCAGGCGTTTTACGAGCGCATTGGCTTCCAAACCAACGCCACCACCACCATGGTGCTGTTCAACCAGCCCCTGGAGTTGGACCCCGGCGCGGTTCCCCGAGAACGCCACCCGGCGACACCGCTATCCGCTTAGCCGGGAACCATGGCCGCACCTGCGCTAATCCCTAGCGCGGGCGCGGCCATAGCAGCTCACCCTATCGCCCTCTCTAACCTGAGTTCGGGTTAAGCGGCATTCCCGTCCCTGTAGGGGCGCACTAGGGAAGCCATGCCCCCAGACTATGGGTTTGCGTCCTGCCATCAGTGGCATTCCCGTCGGACACTGGGTGCAGATATCCGGTTGCCCGATGCATTGCCAGGGGGCAGACCCCTGCGCCCCTACGGATTCTCTGGGGTGGAGGGTCACGGCAGATCCTCCATCGACTGATCCCGAACTGAGGTTATCTACCCTGGGGGCATCTCCGGCTCTGCCCCGCTGTCTCCAGGGTCTGTCGTGGCTTCGGGGGTCTCTGTGGTAGTGGTTGGGGTGATGTCGCCGCCGACGGGGGCGATGGGCTGGTTCATTTCCCCATGGATCGCCTCGGCAATGCGGCGAATTAATTCGGCGGCGCGGCCATCGTTGTGGGGCCGTTCCACCAGCACCGCGAACACATAGCGCTTGCCGTTGGGGGCTTCTACCAGGGCTACATCCCCCAGCAGGGCACCGATATCCCCCGTTTTGTTAAAGACGATCGCGTCTTCCGCAATGCCCGCTGGAATCAAGTCACGGGCGTAGGTGCGCTGCATGATGGACAGGAGCCGATCGCGCGATCGCAGGCTCAGCATCTCCCCTTGCTCCACCAGGGTCATCACCCGCGCTAGGTCCTTGGGGCTGGTGGTGTTGGTGCCCTCCAAATCCGGCAGGGGATTGCGAATTACCGTGGCGTTGAGCCCCCAGGATTGGAAGGTTTGGTTGAGGGCAGAGGGACCCCCCAACAGGCTGATCATCAACTCCGTGGCGGTGTTGTCGCTGTTGATGATCATGGCGGTGGCGACTTCGTAGGCGGTGTAGCGGGTCCCCACGGGGTCCGTTTGCATCTCGCCGGAGCCTCCCACAATGCTGGGTTCCGTGAGGGTCACCCCTTGATCTAGGGTGATGCGTCCGGCATCCACCGCCTCAAAAAAGGCCACCAAAATCGGCACTTTGATGGTGCTGGCGGCGGCCACGGCGGTATCGCCGTTGATGTCTACATAGTTGCCCGTATCCAAATCCAACATAAAGGTGGATTGGGTCAGCCCCGGCGCGAGGCCCTCCAGTTCTAACAGGTCGGCCTCTAGATAGGTCAATTCTTCGCCCCCCGACAGGTTAGGGACGGTGCCCGCCCCTTGGGCGCGGGGATTGGGATTGGCCACGGGGGTGGCGGGGGTGTCCGTGGGGTTGGTGCCCCCCACCTGCTTCTCTGGGTTCAGGACCGAGAGCAGCGTCCCCGCGATCGCTGCCATGCCCACCCCCAAAATCAACAGCCGCACGCCATAGAGCACAGGCCGGGGGGCACGCTGCCGGGTCCGGCGGGGGGGCCGGGGGCGGCTGGAGCCCCCCTCATCACCGTTGGGGGTGGTCCAGGCGGGCTGTCGCCGCAGGGGGGTGACTTTACTGTGGGCGGCGTTGGCCCGGTTGGATACCGCTTCGGGTCGGGGGGAACGGGCGGCTCCTCCGGTGCGGCCTCGGGGTCGGGCCTCGGGACGGCGGCCCCGTTGATCGGGCGATCGCCGATCTTCCTCCTGGCCCGGTGGCGGCCCTGGCAAGTTCCCCGTCACCAGGGGGGAGGGTTGGGGAATGGCGGGGGGCCGACCCGGTTGGCTAGGGGCAGTGCCCCGATAGTAGGGGGAAGGGGTGGGATAGGTCCCGGCAGGATCCCGCTGGGGTGCTGCCGCTGCCGGGGGCCGCGCCCCTGGGGGAGGACCGCCTTGGGGGGACCCTGCCGCCGGGGGCGATGGCCGCATCGCTGGATCGGGGGTCTTGTCGGGCCGGGGCTGCACCCACTGTCGCCACCGCCGTCGGGCGGTGCGGGTCGCACGGGAGTCTCGGTCTAGCGGGAACCCCGGTTGGGGTGGTGGCTGCATGCGACCGTTACCGTTGCTGCTGTGGGCGGGTGGTGAGTAGCGGCGAAACGGGCCGTTGCCGTTATGAGCGCGATCGCCATGCTCTGCCATAAGTCGGTTACCCCTACGGAGGACTCATCCCAAAACTATCGGTTGCCCCCAAACCCATTAATTCTAGGTACGGGGAGGCACACCGCTCCGGGTCGTGGTGGATGCCCGGTTTCTGAACCTGTTAGCCAGCAAGGATACCTAAGGCCACAGTCACCCTTGGGATGGCGGTGGCCTCAGATGGGGGCTTAGTCTCCTGCATCCTCAGGGCGGGACTCAGCGGGCTGAATCCCTGCCGTCACCTGGGCTGCGTGGCCCAAGGCCCAGTCCATCTGCCGAAAAATCCCCCTCAGCATAGCTAATTCCTGTTCGGTGGGCGCAGCCCGGTTGAAAAAATGCCGCAACTTTTCCATGCGGCTGGCGCTGGTGTGGGGATAGAGGTAGCCGATTTGCAGCAACAGGGCCTCCACTTGGCCGTAGAAGCCTTCCAG
>JAQCHG010000010.1 GCA_027619675.1 Cyanobacteriota bacterium | reverse complement strand
GGCTCCCCGTCGCAGGAAACGGTGGGCCAATTGACATTGCCCGCCCCTAAGGATCAGCCGTTGTCTGGAGGGGCGGCTGGCCCAGCACCATGGTCACCAAACACTCAACGAGGGTGTCGGGGTTGAGGGGGGCGATCGCCTGACCGTGCAGAATCTTTTGGGTCATGACATAGCTGATCAACGCCCCCATAAAAATGCGGGCGGTCGCCTCCGGGCAGGGGCTGTGGAGGTCCGGGTGACGGGCAAAATACTGGCTCAGCACGGCCCACACCTTTTGGGGCAGGGCTTGAACAAACAATTGGGCCAAGGCGGGAAAACGGCCCGATTCCCCCACAATTAACCGCAAAAAGGCGATGTACTCTGCATCGATCGCCAGCATATCCAGCACCCGATGGGCGATGTGTCGCAGCACCTGATCTGGCTCCCCCTCAAAGGCGCGATCGTCAAAAATTTGGTGAAATCGGCGGGCGGTCACCTGCTCAATCAGGGCGGTAAACAGCCCTTCCTTGTCTTGGAAATGCTTGTAAATGGTGATCTTTGAGCCCCCTGCCGCCGTGGCCACCCGATCCATGCTGGTGCCTTCGTAGCCCGCCTGCAAAAAACTTTGCAGCGCCCCGGCCAAAATTTGATCCCGCTTGCGTTGGGCAGCAAGGGTCAAGGTGCCCATGGGTTACCTCCTGCGCCAAAAACTTAACGTTTGATCCATGGCTGTCAGGCGCACATAAACTATACCGTATAGTTTATAGTCCTCACCCTCACGGAAACTGCCGCCAAGGTTCACCCAGACTCTGCCACTGGCAGCAGGAACCCCGGCGGCGGGCGGGTTTCCCTTGCCCCATGGCCCCCAGGGCGTCAGGGCCGCCGCCTCGGGGGTGCCGCCTAGACTGTGCAAACTGTGCGAACAAGGAGATGTGGCCATGACACCACTCACCGCCGCCGAATCAACGGCCTCAGGGTCGGTCTCTGCCCCCAAGGGGCGATCGCGGTTGCTGTGGGGGGTGGCCCTGGTGCTGATCTTGGTGGCCGGGGGCTGGGGCCTGCGCTACTGGCTCAACCGGCCCGACGACAGCGTGATTGACCTCAGCGGGCGCATCGAGGGGTATGAAACGGATTTGGGCACCAAGGTGGGCGGTCGCGTCGCCGAGGTGACGGTGCGGGAAGGGGACACGGTGCAGCCCGGTCAGGTGATTGCACGGCTGGATGATGCGGAATTGCAGGCCCAACTGGAAGCCGCCCAGGCGCGGGTCGCAGCGGCCCAGCAGCAGGTGAACCAGGCGCAGTTGCAAGTCACGGTGGTGGCCAGCCAGATCCAAGAGGCCCAGTTGACCCGGCAACAGTCCGAGGGGGATGCGGCGGGGCGCGTCAGCCAGTCAGAAGCCACCGTGGCCGCGGCGCAGGCCCAACTGGCGGAGGCGGAAGCGCGGCGGCAGGAAGCGGAAGCGGCCTTGGCCCTGGCCCGCAGCGATCGCGATCGCTTTGCCACCCTGGTGGATCAGGGGGCGATTCCCCAACAGCAGTTCGACCAGATTCAGACCCAGTTGGAAACCGCCCAGAAGACCCTGGCGGCCCGTCAGTCCGCCGTGGCAGCGGCCCAGCAGCAGGTGAGTGCCGCCCAGGGTGCCCTGACCCAGGCCCAAACCACGGAATTGAACCCCGACATTCGCACCACCCAGATCACCCGCCTGCAAACCCAGCAGGAACAGGCCCGCGCCCAGCTCGCCGCCGCCCAGTCTGACCTGAAGCAGGCCCAGGCCGCCCAGCAGGAAATTGAAGCGCGGCTGGCGGATTTGGCCATCAAAAGCCCCATTGGCGGGGTGGTGCTGACCCGCAACGTCGAGCCGGGGGAGGTGATCGCCACGGGCACCACGGTGCTGACGGTGGTGGATTTGGGCGACCTGTATTTGCGGGGCTACATCCCCGAGGGCCAGGTGGGCCAGGTGCGGGTGGGGCAGGCGGCCCAGGTGTTTCTGGACTCTGACCCCGATCAGCCCCTGGCGGCCACGGTGGCGGCGGTGGATACGGAGGCCTCTTTCACCCCGGAAAATATCTATTTCAAGGAAGATCGGGTCACCCAGGTCTTTGGCCTGAAGCTGGATCTGGAGAATCCCGGCGGGTTTGCCAAGCCGGGGATGCCCGCCGATGGCGAGATTTTGCTGGATGGGGCCGGGGGTGAGCGATGACGGCGACGGCCCCCAGGGTGACACCGCAAACGGCCACCGCGATCGCGGTGCATCAGCTCCGCAAACAGTACGGCCCGCTAGCAGCCTTGAAGGGCATTGATTTCACGGTGCAGCCGGGGGAAATCTTTGGGCTGATTGGGCCGGATGGGGCAGGCAAAACCACCACCTTCCAGATTCTGGCGGGGGTGATGGAGGCCACTGCCGGGGAGGTAACGGTGTTGGGCAAGGCTCCCCGCCATGCTCGCCTGGACTTGGGCTATGTGACCCAAAAGTTTTCCCTCTACCCCGACCTCAGCATTGAAGAAAACATGCGCTACGCCGCCGGCCTGCGCCGGGTGTCGGCCACGGCCTTTGGGGAACGGGCACGCACCCTGCTGCAACGGGTGAGCCTGGATCAATTTCGCGATCGCCTGGCAGGACAGCTTTCCGGGGGCATGAAGCAGAAGCTGGCCCTGTGCTGCGCCCTGGTGGCGCAGCCCCAAATTTTGCTGCTGGATGAGCCGACGACGGGGGTAGATCCCGTGTCGCGGCGGGAGTTTTGGGATTTGCTGGCGGCGGTGGCGGCGGATGGCGTGACGGTGGTGGCGGCGACCCCCTACCTGGATGAGGCGGAACGGTGCCACCGCATCGCCCTGATCTATGCCGGGGAGATTCAGCAGATCGGGACGCTGGGGGAACTGCGGGACAGTTTGGGGCTGCGCCGGATGGAGGTGCGGGCCACCCCGTTGGCCCAAGCGGAGGCAGCGCTGCGACGGTTTCACGCCGAGGGCTCTCTCCCAGGGGGCGAGGGAACCGGAGCGGATCTCCCTGCTCCCCAGGCAGAAAGGGGGGGGATGAGGGACCCAGCGATCGTCGATGTGCAGACCTTTGGCGATCGCCTCGACGTGATGGTGACCGAGGCGGCGGCGGGGGAGCGGGCGATTCGGGCGGCGCTGGCGGATCCGGCCCTGACCCTGACGGACGTGCGGCTGGATGAACCCACCCTGGAAAACGTGTTTGTGAATCGGCTGCGGCAGCGGGGGCTCGATCCCGCCTATGTGGACTTTCCCGCCTACCGCTCTGGCAAAGAGAAGGGGGGCACCGCCATCCACACCCGCCAATTGCAGAAGACCTTTGGGGACTTTCAGGCGGTGAAGGGGGTGGATATCACGGTGCGCTATGGCGAAATTTATGGCCTGCTGGGGGCCAACGGCGCAGGCAAAACCACCACCATCAAAATGCTCTGCGGCCTGTTGCCCGCCAGCGGCGGCGACATTCAACTGGCGGGGGCCACGGACAATTTGAATCGGTCAGAGGTGCGATCGCGCATCGGCTACATGAGCCAGAAGTTCACCCTCTACGACGACCTCACCATTCGCCAAAATTTGGAATTCTACTGCGGCGTTTACGGCGTGCCGCCCCAACTGCGGCGGGAAAAAATCGACTGGGTGCTGGAAACCTGCGGCCTGGTAGGGCGCGAAAACCTGATCACGGGCAGTTTGCCAGGGGGCTGGAAGCAGCGGGTGTCCTTTGGGGCCTCGGTGATGCACGAACCGGACATTCTGTTTTTGGATGAGCCCACATCGGGGGTGGATCCCCTAGCGCGGCGGCAATTCTGGCGCTTGATTCGGGACTTTGCCCGCCGGGGCACCGCCATCCTGGTCACCACCCATTACCTGGAAGAGGCGGAGAACTGTAACGCCATGGCCTTTATGGTGGCAGGGGCGATCGTTGCCCAGGGCTCCCCCAGCGACATCAAGACCAGCCAGCCCGGCCAGTTGATTGAGCTGCGATCGCGCCAGATTCAAGCCGCCTCCGACCTGCTGAAGGCGCGGCTGGAGCCCTGGCGGGTGTCCATTTTTGGCGATCGCCTCCACCTGGTGCTGGATCACCCCGACGAGGAACTGGCCACCGTGCGCCACTGGCTCGACAGCGCCCAAATTGATCAGCCATCGACCCGCCCCATCCCCTTCTCCCTGGAAGACGCCTTCATCGGTATCGTGCAGCGGGCGGAGGCATCATGAACCGCATCCTGGCCCAATGTGGCAAAGAATTGAACCAGTTTCGGCGCGATCGCCTCACCGTTGCCCTGGCCTTTGTGCTGCCCCTCGCGGTGTTGCTGATCTACGGCTACGCCATCCGCCTGGAGGCCAAGAACATTCCCCTCAGCATTCAGGACTTCGACAACAGCCCCCTCAGCCGCACCTACGTCGAGCGCCTGTTCGCCACCAACCAGTTCGTGCCCGCCCCCCTGCTGGGCACCGTCCCCACCGCCCCGCTGGATCGGGGCATCGCCAAAGCCACCGTCATCATTCCCCCCGACTTTCAGCGCCAGGTCACCGCCCACAAGCCCGTCACCGTGCAAGCCCTGGTGGACGGCACTGACGTGAACAACGCCCGTGTCATCCAAAACGGGCTGCGGGCCGCGACCCAGTTCTTTCTCCGCAGCAGTGGGCTGTTGCCGCCGCAGGCGCAGTCCCCCATTGAGGCCCAGGTGCGCCTCTGGTTCAACCCCGGTCGCCAGGAATCCCTGTACATCGTTCCCGGCATCTTTGGCGTGATTCTCTGGGTGTTTCCCTCCATGCTGGCGGCGATCGCCCTGGTGCGGGAAAAGGAGCAGGGCACCATCGTGCAGGTGTATGCCTCCGACCTGAGCGCCATGGCCTGGCTGCTGGGGAAGGAACTGGCCTACCTCGTCGTTGGCCTCGGGGAAGCTCTGGTGGTGCTGACCGTCGCCACCATCCTCTTTGGCCTGCGGTTTCGCGGCGATCCCACCGTGTTTATCGTCGGCCTGGTGATTTATCTGGGGGCCGCCGTGGCCTTTGGTCTGTTCATCGGCGCACGCACGGGCAACCAAACCGGAGCCGTCCAGGGCACCGCGATCGCGGGCTTCCTCACCGCCCTGCTGCTCTCCGGCTTCATCTACCGCATCGAGAACATCCCCTTTCCCCTGTCGTTCCTCTCCAACGTCATCCCCGCCCGCTACTTCATCGAAATCACCCGCGATGCCTTCGTGCGCGGCACCGGCTGGCCAGGGGTCTGGTACGCCCCCCTCGCCATTGGCGCGATCGGGGCCTTCTTCTTCCGCCTCGCCACCCGCATCCTCCACCGCATGCAGTTCACCGACTAACGCCCGCAACCGTAAGCCAGGGGCTGGAACCCTTTCGGAGAATGATGGGATGAGCCCGATCCCCCGTCTGGAATTCAAATGCCAGGCTCACAGCAACCGTCCATTGCCAATGGACGCCCTGATCATCCCTGCCTCAAGAATCCGTTGCAGCGGACTTCGGCGGTGGTAACCGTCCCAGGAATTACGCTGGCTGAGCGAAGTCGTTCGTGAAACGTCTCCCAAAGGGAGAAACCCAACCAGAATGTCCCCTAGCCCCGCTGGGGCGGCCAAGCCAACGACTCCGTTGCTCCTTAGGGGAGCCGCTAACGCGAACAGGGGAGGGTTACGCGGCGGTGAGCTAGAGATATGGATTTCTTCGCGGTTGGGGGGTGAACCAATTTGTGTATAGGCAGCAGCCCAAGGGGAGAAAGGCTGCCAACCCTCATGAACTCGCGAGGAATTTTAAGGTATCAAATTGGCGACAATCCGATCATTTTGTAATGTTTTAAGTCGCTGGGCTGACTCAACTGTAGGACGGGTTAGCGATCGCGTAATCCATGCCGATGTTGGGTTTCATTTCTCAACCGCAACCTACGGCATCTTGTGTTGAATTGAAATGTCCTACTTACCGAACCCACCTTCTTCCCAATCAGGGCGAGAGGGTATCGCCGCTGTAACCATCCCTAGCGATCGTTAACTCCCCCGTGAATCCCCTTCATCTCCATCAGCAACGGGCTGTAGGTTCGCTAAACTGGGCGTAATCGTAGCTGTTGTGGCCCATGTCTGTCTCTCCGGAAACCCTTCAAAGCCCACCAGAACAAGCATCACCGGGCGGTATGATTTTTCCGCCCGGTGATTTATACAGCGACGAGCCTCCTTTGGAAACTGACTTGCACCGTGATCAGATTGATCTGCTCATTCGTCTACTCAAGCAGTTTTGGGGCGATCGACAGGACTGCTACGCTTCCGGAAACTTGACGATTTACTACAGTCCCCATCAGCGCAAGTCAGAAGACTTTAGAGGGCCTGATTTTTTTGTGGTTCTAGGCACCGAGAAGCGTCCCCGTAAGAGTTGGGTGGTGTGGGAAGAAGGCGGCAAGTATCCCAATGTGATTGTGGAACTGCTATCAGAGAGTACAGCCAAGACTGATCGGGGGCTGAAAAAGCAAATTTATCAAGACATTTTCCGCACCCCCAACTACTTTTGGTTTGACCCAGATAGTTTGGAATTTGAAGGGTTTCAGCTCATGAATGGCACCTATCAGCCCATTCCCATGACGGAACAGGGGTGGCGCTGGAGTGAGCAACTGGGTCTGTATCTAGGCGTCCAGAATCAGCAACTTCGCTTTTTTACCACGGCAGGCGAGCTTGTACCAACGGCTGAGGAGCAAGCGGAAACCGAACGGCAACGGGCAGAAGCGGAACACCAACGGGCGGAAGCGGAACACCAACGGGCGGAAGCGGAACGGCTGCGAAACCAAGAACTAGCCGCAAAACTGCGGGAGCTAGGGGTGGACCCCGATACGCTCTAGGGCATGGGGGAAAGATGCAGCGATCGCCCATCAAAACATTCCCTCCTCAACAACTAACTCAGACAACTCAGACTATTGGCGTAGCCCGTTAACCGCGATCGATCGCCCACACCTGTCCTCACCCTGCCACCCCATTACCCCATGTCCCTCCTCCGTGCCCTCACCCAATCCCGACTGTGGGCCTTGATCCTGAAGGAGATCCGCCAGATTCTCAGAAATCGGCAGATCATCTTTCTGCTGCTATTTCCCCCCACCATCCAACTCCTCGTCTTTGGGCTGGCGCTGAATCCCGCCGTCAACCACCTCAGCCTGGGGGTGACGGACTACAGTCGCAGCCCCGACAGCCGTGAGTTTGTCGCCAGTCTGGTGGCCAACGACGTTTTTGAAATCGCGTCCTTTCAGCCCAGCGTGGCGGAGTTGGGGCAGGAAGTGCGCACGGGGCAGATTTCCACGGGGTTGGTGATTCCCCCCGATTTTGCCGAGAACCTGGCGATGGGCAAACCCGTAGACGTGCAGGTACTGATCGATGGGGTGGACGCCAACACCGCAGGCATCGCCAGCGGCTACATCCAGCAAACCATCAACCGCTATGGTCAATCTCTGCGGGACTTGCCCGCCTTGCCTGTGGACATTGCGGTGCGCTTTCTCTACAATCCGGGCCTGCTCAGCAGTTGGTTCTTTGTGCCGGGGGTGATCGGCGTGGTGCTGACTCTGACGGGATCCCTGGTGTCCTCCACCACTGTCATCCGCGAAAAGGATGTCGGCACCCTGGAACAACTGTTGATGACGCCCGCCATGGGTTGGGAAATTCTCGCGGCCAAAATTGCGCCCCTGTTCGTTGTGCTGATGGGGGATGTACTGCTGGCTTCCGCCCTGGGCCGCTTTGTGTTTGGCCTGCCCTTTCGCGGCAACTATTTCCTCTTCCTGGCTCTGTCCGGCGTTTACATTTTTGTGTGCATTGGCATCGGCATTCTGCTGGCCACCATTTCCCGCACCCAGCAGCAGGTGGTGCTGACGTCGTTTTTCTTCAACGTGCCGCTGATTCAGCTCTCCGGCGCGATCGCCCCGATCGAGAGTATGCCGCCCTTCTTCCGGGTGCTGTCATTCTTTGATCCCCTGCGCCACTATGTCACCATTGCCCGCAGCCTGATCCTCAAGGGCACCAGCTTTGCGGTGCTCTGGCCAGAGGTGCTGACCCTGCTGGTGTTTGCCGCTCTGTTTTTAGGGGTCAGCATTCGACTCTTTCGGGCACAACTGGCCTGAGGCGATCGCCGCTCTTAGCCTCGGGCGAGGCGTTGGCCGAGACGCCGACTCAGGCGCTGATATCGGGGTGGGAGGTGACTGTCCTTAGGATTCACCATGCCCAGCCATAGGGTGCGAATAGGTTTTGCCCCCAGCATGGTGGCCAAGCGCCGCAGGGTCTTCATGGCCCCTGTGGCCCACCGCCCCAACAGGGCCGGAGCGGCGCTACTGGTAACCAACACGGCGGGTTTGGTGACGGGCTGGGCCTGCTGGGTTGGGGCCGGAGCCTCCCAGGGCCAGTAACCATAGCAGACGGTGCGCTCTAAAAAGCGCCGGGTCAAGGCGTTGACATCGCCAAAATTGACCGGGGCACCCAATACCAGGGCATCCGCTGCCTCAATTTGATCCAGCAGGGCCGCCATGTCATCCCGATGGATGCAGGGGCTGCGGCCTGGGGCCTGCAAGCATTGACGACAGTTGGTGCAAAACTCAATGTGCTGGTCTTGCAGGTAAATCTTTGCGGTGGTAGCCCCAGCGGTAGCAGCACTGGCCAAAATGGCGCTGACGGCGGTGTCAATGTGGCCACCTTTGCGGTAGCTGCCCACAATGCCTAAGACTGTGGCGGATGGGGTCGGGACAAGGGCGAGGTTGCGTTCCATGGGACCTCCTGTAGGGACAGTCCAACCCCCAGCCCAGGGTCTGAGGGCTGCGCCAACGTCACCGCTGCGGGTGCGCTTTGGGGGCAAGGGCCAATGTTGCAAGACACCCTCCCCACCTCGGCCAAGCCAGGGATACCCATGTCAGGGTAACGCTGTACCTCTAGGCTAGATCCCCAGTCCCTAAGACAGGGCGGCGCTGGCCAAACCCTGACAATTATTCACGCGCCTATTCACGCGCTTGCCCCCTGTACCCCCACGGCCTCATCCCCATGGCCTGGGATGAGGCTACATAGTCTGCATCGGGTGCAGCCCCCTAGGCCGCCATGGGCATCTGTGTGGAGGCAACCACTGTTTGGTAGAACCCCTGCAACTGTTGGGTGGCGGCCCGCCAGCCCCAGCGTTCGGCTTCGGCGCGGGCGTTGAGCCGGAGGGTATCCCGGAGGGTATCGGTGGCAAAAATGCGCTGGGTGGCCGCGATCGCCCCGTTTTCATCCTTGGGGTCAAACATAAAGCCGTTTTCCCCATCGGTAACGATGTCGGGGATGCCGCCGGAGTTGGCCGCCACCACTGGGCAACCCGCCGCCATCGCCTCCAGTAGCACCAACCCGAGGGTTTCAGTGCGGGAGGGGAACACAAACACATCGGCGGAGGCATAAGCGGAGGCCAGTTCTTCCCCTGCCAAATAGCCAACGAAGTGGGTATTGGTGCCCTCAAAATGCTTTTCCAATTCCTCCCGATGGGGGCCATCCCCCACCAGGGCCAGGCGGGCACCGGGGATGGACTCTAGCACGGGCTTAATGCGGTCCACCTCTTTTTCCGCCGAGAGGCGACCGATGTAGAGCAACAGGGGGGCGTCGGGGTGGCCTTGGGAGAGGCGATCGCGCATCTCCCGGCTGGCTAACTCGGGGCGAAACACCTCCGTACCAACCCCCCGCTGCCACACCTGCACCCGCTCAATGCCGTGGTCTGTCAGCTCCTGCTGCATGGCGGTGGAGGTGGCTAGGTTAATGCGGGCTTGGTTATGCACCGCCTTCAGCAGTTCCCACATCAGCCCTTCCAGCACCCCCAGGCCGTAATGTTCCAGATACTTGGGCAGATGGGTATGGTAGGAGGCCATTAGGGGAATGTTCATGCTCTTGGCGTAGAACACCCCTGCCAACCCCAACACAGCCGGGTTGACAACGTGGATGATGTCCGGCTGAAACTGCTCCAGGGCTTCCCCGATGGACGGACGGGGCAGGGCCAGCTTCAACTCGGGATAGAGGGGAAAGGCCATACCCGAAACCCCATGGATGCGCGCCCCTTTATACTCCGTCAACCCACCATCGGGGGAAAACACCAGCACCTGGTCCCCCAGGAGCTGCAATTGCTCCACCGTGTGCTTGAGCCGGGTGACAATGCCATCCACCTTGGGCAAAAAGGTTTCTGTGAACAGCGCAATCCGCATAGCTTTCAACCATAAAATCCCGATTCTGGGGGCGATCGCGGCAACCAACATCGCGCCCTGAACCTGGGGGTGAACCATCAAAAAGGCGAAATGGGGACCCGCCCCATTCCGCCTATGGACCCAATCGGGTCGATCATCATCAGCAAGGGGCGATATCCGGGCTTAACGCCGCCACTTCACCTTGGGCAGGATTTGATCCTTATCTACCCGAGTCTTGTACTTCACTGCAAAGTTCAGCAGGGAATCCAGCAGGGAATCCGACAGCAGGTGGGGTTGCAGCCCCAACTCCAACAGGTTGGTGTTTTTAGCGTTGAAGTAGTGGTCTTCCATTTCCACCCGAGGGTTGTCTAGATGCTGCACATCGACGTTCATCCCCATGGTGTTGCCTGCACTCTTCACCATGTTGGCCAAGTCACCAACGCTGAACATTTCGGTGAACTGGTTGAACACCCGGAACTCACCGGGGTTGGCCGGGTTAGCAATGGCAATTTCCACACAGCGCACGGTGTCGCGGATGTCCAAAAAGGCACGGGTTTGGCTGCCCTTGCCATAGACAGTCAGGGGGTGACCCACCGCCGCCTGAATACAGAAGCGGTTGAGGGCGGTCCCAAACACCCCGTCATAGTCCAGACGGTTGATCAGCAGCTCGTCCATACCCGTCTCTTCGGTGAGGACGCCGTAAACCACCCCTTGGTTGAGGTCAGTGGCCCGCAGCCCCCAAATCTTGCAAGCAAAGTGAATGTTGTGGGAGTCGTGGACCTTAGACAGGTGATAGAAGGAACCGGGCTGCTTGGGATAGGGCAGGGTGTCCTTGCGGCCATTGTGCTCAATGGTGATGTACCCCTCTTCGATGTCGATGTTGGGGGTGCCATATTCGCCCATGGTGCCCAGCTTCACCAAGTGGCAGTCGGGGAAGTGATCCCGCAGGGCATAGAGCAGGTTGAGGTTACCAATGACGTTGTTGGCCTGGGTCAGCACCGCGTGCTCCCGGTCAATCATGGAGAAGGGGGCGGAGCGCTGTTCCCCAAAGTGCACAACGGCATCGGGCTGGAATTGCAGCAGGGACTTCTCAAGGAAGGGATAGTCGTTGAGGTCCCCAATAAAAAGATCAATATGCTTGCCCGTCAGGTCCTTCCAACGTTGCAAGCGAGCCTTGATGGGGGCAATAGGGGTGAGGGTATCAGTGCAAAGCTGAGCGTCCCAATGTCGCCGCACGAGGCTGTCTAGGATCCCTACTTCATAACCATGGTTGGACAGGTAGAGGGCCGTAGCCCAACCGCAGTATCCGTCGCCGCCAATGACTAAGACTCTCATGTCGATTCATCAAACACTTTGCTGATACTTCCTCAGCGTATCAGGTTAGGGTGCCCCGTAGGCGATCCGAAAAAATCTGAATGAGTAGAAATACGTGTTGTGTTTAGGTGGATGGGTGAGGGGGGATTTTGGATTGCGGATTCGCTGGAAATGGGAAGGCTGCCCGGAGGGATCAGTGAGGATGGAGAGTTAGGGAGATGAAACGTTTGCATTCCGGCTCCTGACTCCTGACTCCTAGCTCCTGACTCCTAGCCCCTGAATTCCATCCCATCACGGCGTCTCCAGCCCGTGACTCTTGCCAATGACCCAGTGGCGGCGGAAGTAGCGGGCCAAGCTGGACTCATTCAGCGTCAAGCAGATGGGGCGACCGTGGGGGCAGGTTTGGGGATGGCGGGTGCGCTGCCAAGCCGCCAGCAGTTCCGCCATTGCTTCCGGCGTTAAGGGGGTGCCGTTGCGGAGGGCGGTGCGGCAGGCGGTGGCCACCAGTGCGCCATCCAAATCGGCCTCGCGGCTGAGTTCCACCAGGGCCTCGGCGCAGTCGGGGCGGGGAGCCAAGGGGGCGGGGGCGCTGCGGACGGCCCATAGCTTGGGGCCAAAGGGTTCCACCCCTAGGCCAAGGTGCTGGAGTTGGGCCACCTGGGCGTCATCCAAATCCGGCAGGACGAGCGGGGTGGTAAGGGGAACGATCGCCCAGCG
>JAQCHG010000009.1 GCA_027619675.1 Cyanobacteriota bacterium | reverse complement strand
CGTTTAGCCCAGCAGCCCGAACAGTTCCTCTACCCGACCCCCCTGGATCCCCCCCTGACCACGGAGCCCGCCCGCCAGGCCCAACGCCTTTGTACGGGGTTGCTGCGATCGCGTTTAGAACTGCCCCCCTACCAACTGATCCCCTTCATTGGCTTGACCCTGGCCTACAACCAGAGTGAGTTGGCCACCGCCGACAAACTCGCCGCCCGCTTGGCCCAGCAGACCCGCGAAGACAACACCCTGCGGGCCATGATTGGGGTCTTGCAAGAGATTCTAGGCAGTGAACGGTTTGAAGCGGTGGATACCGAAGACCGGGATGAACGCTACACCCGCCCCGGTCAACTCACCCTGCTGACCATGCACAAGGCCAAGGGCTTAGATTGGGATGTTGTCTTTTTGCCCTTCTTGCACCAGCGCACGATCCCCGGCGATCTGTGGGTACCGCCCCAGCAAAAGTTTCTGGGGGAGTTCAGCCTGCCGGAGGTGGTGCGCGCCCAAATCCGTGCTGAGACCCACGCGGAGCACAAGCCCGCCCCCATCCCCGATGACATCACCGCTTGGCAACAGGCCCAGCGGCTCAAGGTGGCGGAAGAGTATCGCCTGCTCTATGTGGCCATGACCCGCGCTAAGCGCCTGCTGTGGATGTCCGCCGCCCAGGCCTCGCCGTTCACCTGGAGTAAGCCCGACAGCCTCAGTGAGCTGCCTCCCTGCCCAGCGCTGGCGATATTGGGCGGGGGCACGGTTTAGGTCGCCATGGGGCCGCCCCACGCCTCGCCCCTATGATGGAGGTATGATCCCCAGCGCCCTGAGCCGCGCAGAGTCACAGTCAACCCTTTGGAGATGGCCGCCCCTATGGATGCAACGGTGTTGAAATTCTCTTCAGAAGACTGCGGCATTTGCCACAAAATGTCCCACTACGATCGCAAAGTTGCCGAGGAACTGGGGCTCACCTTTGTGGATGTCAAAATGCAGGACACCGCCACTTACCGTAAGTATCGCCAAGTGCTGCTGGCCCAATACCCCAACAAAGAAGACATGGGCTGGCCCACCTACTTGGTCTGCACCGATCCCGAAGGGGACTTTGCCATCCTTGGGGAAGTCAAAGGTGGCCATCCCAAAGGCACCTTCCGCCAGCGGCTACAGGCGGTCCTAGACGGCACCGCTTAACGGAATTAGGAAGACTCGCCAGATGGCCGGAGCGAGGGCGGCAATGCCACCCAGTCAGGCATTCACCCGGAATGGATGACGCGCCCTCGCATCCACCCAGAACAGTTCCAAACGGGGATGGGGAACCCATCGCTAGGGGTGAAGAGTCATGAGACTTAAGCGCTACAGATCTTCTACTTACCGAGTCTTCAGGCATTTTTTATGAGATCGAATTCCTTAGCCCCAGTCGGTGCGGTGGCGATCGCCCTCACCCTGGGCATCACCGCCCCCGCTTGGTCCGCCACCCTAGTGGGTGCTGAACTGGTGCTCTCCGTTGATATTTCCGGCAGCATCGATGCCAGCGAATTCAACCTCCAGCGCCAGAGCTACGCCAATGCCTTCCGGGACAGTGCCGTCATTGATCTGATCGCGGCTTCCCCCAACGGCATCGCCGTCACCTTGCAGTATTGGGCCACCACCACCTACTCTTCCCTGGGCTGGTTCCACTTGCAGGATGGCGAGGATGCCCACATCTTTGCCAATGCCATTGAAGCGGCTCCCCGCCTCAGCACGAACGGTGCGACCAACATTGCCCAAGCCCTCACCAGCGCCACTAATCTGCTGCTGACGAATGACTTCATGGGGGAGCGCTTGATTATTGATGTGTCAGGGGATGGCCGCCAAAACACCAACTTAGCGGGGACTGCCAATTGTGCCCCCTACGTTTACTGGGGCTGGTGGTATAACGATGACCTGGCAGCCGCCTGCTTGAACCCCGTCATCAATGCCCGCAATGCTGCGATCGCCGCTGGGATCACCATCAACGGCCTGCCTATTTTGAATGATGTGGGGACGCTAGGCAGCTATTACCAAGCCTATGTCACGGGGGGCGAGGGGAGCTTTGTCCAACCCGCCAGTGGCTTCAGCGATTTTGACCAAGCATTGAAGACGAAACTATTGCGGGAACTCAGCCAGCCGGAGCCCGAACCGGAACCGGAACCGGAACCGGAGCCCGAACCCGAGCCCGAACCCAACCCGCCCCCTAGCAACCCGACTGAAGTACCGGAACCGTCGCTGGTGTTGGGGTTGCTGGGGGTCGGCTACCTGGGGCAACGGCTGCGTCGCCGTTGAGGGGGGATCACCGGGCCTGATCGGGAGCGGGGAAACGTGCCTGGTCACCCCCAGACCCCTGGCAGCGGCTTTATGGTGAGGAAAGTTCCTGAAGGTAACGGATCCCTATGACGGTTGAGGACCCCCATTCCTTATTTGAAGCCATCACCGCCCTGGTGATGTGCCACTCCCCCAGTGGCCAAGAGCAGGAGATCAACGACTATCTGCTCGATCGCCTGCAATCCCTGGGGGTCGAGCATTGGCAGGACGAAGCTGACAACATTGTTGTTCACATCCCCGGTGAGCGCTCCACGGGGGCGATCGCCATCACCGCCCACAAGGATGAAATTGGCGGCATCGTCAAAGCCGTCGGCCCCCAGGGGCGGGTGGAGGTGCGGCGACTGGGGGGCTCCTTCCCCTGGGTCTATGGGGAAGGGGTGGTGGATCTGCTGGGCGATCGCGACACCATCAGCGGCATTTTGTCCTTTGGTTCCCGCCATATTTCCCACGAGTCGCCCCAAAAAGGGCAGCAAGAAGGTCAAGCGGTGCTGTGGGAAACCGCCTGGATAGAAACCAAACAATCCCTCGAAGCCCTAGCGGCGGCGGGGATTCGCCCCGGTACCCGGATGGTAGTGGGCAAACACCGCAAACGCCCTTTCCTGCTGGGCAATGGCTACATCGCCAGCTACACCCTCGACAACAAAGCCTCCATCGCCATCCTGCTAGCCCTGGCCACCCGTATTCAGCGGGCAGCGGTGCCCATCTACCTGGTGTTTTCCGCCAAGGAAGAGGTGGGGGCGGTGGGAGCCCTCTATTTCAGCCAGCGCCAGCGCCTGAGCGGGTTGATCGCCCTAGAAATTTGTCCCCTCTCGCGGGAATACCCGATTCAACCCGGCCCCCGGCCCGTGCTGTTGTGCCAAGACAATTACGGCCTCTACGACGAAGACCTCACCCAGCAACTGGCCCAGGCGGCAGCGGTGCGGCAAATTCCCGTGCAGATGGCTACCCTCAGCGGTTTTGGCAGTGATGGGTCCATTGCCATGAAGTTTGGCCATGTGCCCCGTGCCGCCTGCCTCAGCTTCCCCACGGACAACACCCACGGCTATGAGATCGCCCACCTCACGGCGATCGCCCGCTGCATCGATATTTTGGAGCAGTACTGTAACGACCTATGAAAGGGCCACCGCCCCCCTGAGAACCGCTTCTTACAATGAAATTAACGGGGGGATCAGGCCCATATGCAAAGGGCAGCGGGCAGGTTCAGCACTGTCCCACGGGCACCCCTGCATCCGCTTTAAGGACAGCCAGGGTTTAGCCCGTCAGCGCTGTGCCAGGGATCTGATCCCCGTACCCCAAGGGAGAACCATTATGCCTACAACCGTCGCCGATGCCATGACCCGTGACCCCGTGACGGTCCCGGCCCAAGCCATTCTCAAGGAGGCCATCCAAACCATGGCCGAGCACCGCATCAGTGGTTTACCCGTGGTGGCTGAAGACGGCAAACTGGCGGGGATCCTGTCCCAAACCGATTTAATGTGGCAGGCCACGGGAGCCCCGTTGCCGGCTTACATCACCCTGCTAGACAGCGTGATCTATCTCAAAAACCCCGTCCGCTACAACCAAGAACTCCATAAAGCCCTGGGGCAAACCGTTGCTGAGGTGATGTCCGATCGCCCCATCGTCACCATCCACCCCGAGGCCTCCCTGCGGGAAGCGGCCCAACTGATGCATGACAAGCGGGTCCGTCGTCTGCCCGTCCTAGATGCCCAGGGGGATCTGATCGGCATCCTGACCCGAGGCGATATTGTGCGGGAAATGGCCCGCAGCTACAGCGAAACCCTGGCAGAGGCCCCCGCCTAACGCCGTTCGTGGTGATGCGGCAGCGGCGCGGTTAGACTCCCCCGCTCCCTGGCCCCCTGGCCCCGCATCGCACCGGGGTTCCCCCAGACATCCAGAACAGTTCCCTTCCGTCCCGTCCCCCCCATGCCCGATAGTAGGAATGCAGCTTTGTGACGGAAGATACGGTTATGAGTCCCACCCCCGAGAGCGTCCAACAACTGCTGGCGTCCCCTGATTTTGGCGATCGCCTCCGGGCCGTCAACCAAATGCGGGATCTCGACCCAGCAGTGGCCTTTGGGATGCTGCAAACCGCTGCCGTCGATGGCAATGCCCGCGTCCGGTATGCCGCCTTGAGCCAATTCACCAGCCTAGGTCAGCAGGATCTGGACCAAGCCCTGCCGATTTTGCGGGCCGCCTTGCTGTCCGATCAAGAGCCCGATGTCCAGGCGGCGGCAGCGGATGCCATTGGGGCCTTGCATTTGACCACCGCCTTTGAAGACCTCAAGGCTGTGTATGAATCTAGCCAAGAATGGCTGGTGCAGTTCAGCATTATTGCCGCCCTGGGGGAACTGGGGGATGCCCGCGCCTTTGACCTGCTAGTGGCTGCCCTGGAGGCCAGCAATGAATTGGTGGTCACCGCTGCCATTGGTTCCCTTGGGGAATTGGGCGATCCCCGCGCTGTGGATTTGCTGCTGCCCTTCGTCACCGCCGATGACTGGCAATTGCGCCATCGGGTCGCCCAGGCGATCGGTCAGTTTGACACCCCCGCCGCCAGGGCCGCCCTAGAGCAGCTAAGCCAAGACACCGCCGCGATCGTGGCAGACACCGCCAAACACCATCTCCCCTGAGCCCTAATGCCCCGCCCTCGTAGGGATGGCTGCCTGAACGGGACGCCAGCAGTAGGGGGCTTGGGCTTTGTTATAATTACCCTAGGTGAAAACTTGGGAAGTCGCTTTCAACATTCCCTCCCACCAAGTTTTCAGGGATAACGTTTGCAGGATCAGGGGCCATCCAACGTTAGTCAAGGTCTATCTCCATCGGGGCCGACCGGTTACCCAAGCTTTTTGACACGACCATGTACACACCTTGGGGTGTTTACCCAAGGGGCAGCGGTCTAAGCTTTGGGGAAGTCTCAACGTTGGGTAGTGGTAGTAAACCAATTCCTTCGGGGGATATCCGGTGGTAGCGCTTTCTCCGCCCTCCACAACCCATAAATGGGGCACCATTAGCTTCGTTTCAACGCTTTATCTGTGCCCAATTCTGGATCGATTGCTCAGTCAGGTACCCCGTCGTTGGCGAGCCGAAATTCGCCTGGGGCTGCAAGAAGCCTTGGTGAACGCCGTCAAACACGGCAACCAGCTAGATACCCAAAAGGTCATCTCCGTGCGCTACACCACCCGTGCGGGGCGTTACTGGTGGATTATTGCTGACCAGGGTAAAGGATTCGAGGCCCCCTGTGATTGCCCAGAGCCAGACGAAGCTCAAATTACCGACCACACCATTGGCGACTGTGGCCGGGGGCTGTACATCCTTCACCAGATTTTTGACGAGGTGCGTTGGGTGCAGGGGGGCCGGGAGCTGCACCTGTGCAAGCAGGTCAACCGTTGGTTTGGCATGCCTCGCGTAAGCTAAGGCACCGACTACTGGCCCCGGTGGCCGTGGGTTGGGCAAGGGGGGGCGGTGAGGGTTTTATCGAGCCAGCCCACCGCCTGCTGCAACCGCTCTAAGGCGGCATCGGGTTGGTCCTTCAGAAGATATACCAGGGCAGCGGCGGCCTGTTCCCGTGCCCGCACGCGACGATCGCGATTCAAGCGATGCCAGTCTTTGGGTGCAATGGCCATCTGGGCGGTGAGGGCCTGGGCCAGCAGCACGGGGTCGATCTTTTCGAGGTCTTGGAGGGTGAGGTTGGGGGTAGAAACAGCGGGGTCCGTCATGGGCGCAGATGGGGAATGTCGGTATGATGGGCGCGATGGCCCTTGGGCGGGCCTATCCCCATTGTGTACATGAACCGCTGTTCTTGGCGATCGCGTCTGTGGCAACGGCGGCGATCGCCTCCCTCTGATCGCCACCGTTATCGTCCCCACCGCTCCCGCCCTGCTAGGGCCGCGACTCGGGGCGCTTTGCAGCCAGACGCCCCCTGGCCACAGGATCGCTATGGTGCAGAGCTGGCAACCCTAGAACAGGCCCTCGCCACCCTGCGTAAACGGTATGACTATGGGCAACTGCAAGCCCGCCAGGGCGAGATCGAAGCCCAGACCGATCCCTCCCCCGCCGACGTGGCAGAGCTGCAAGCCCTACGTCAGCGCCTAGAGCAGCTAGAGGCAGACCTAGCGGCGGAGCAGCTCCATTGGGGGGTGTGGGTGGAGCCCTTTTGGCAGGCGGTGCGCTTTGGGGGCCTGGGCATTGTTATAGGCTGGATTCTACGGGCGATCGCCCAGGGCCAGTAGCCTGCCGCCGTCGGGGAAAATCCCCCCGCTGCTCCAGGGTGGGATCATCCCTTGGCCCCGCCTGCCCCCGCTCGACCCCCGCTCGTTTGTTCCAGTCTCGTTGGTTCCAGCCACCATGATCCCCCAGCGCATCAAAACCCTGACCCAATCTGGCCAACCCGGTGCCACCGTCACCATCCAAGGGTGGGTGCGGACCAAGCGGGAACAAAAAACCTTTAGCTTCATTAACGTCAACGATGGCTCCACCATGGATGGGATCCAGGTGGTGGCCGATGCCAACACCGCTGACTATGACGCGGTGATTAAGCGGCTCAACACCGGGGCTTCCCTGCGGGTGACGGGGACCTTGGTAGACTCCCCCGCCCAGGGACAGCGGGTGGAAATTAAAGCCGACACCATTGCGGTGTTTGGGGAGGCGGATGACACCTACCCCCTCCAGAAAAAGCGCCATTCCTTTGAGTTTTTGCGCACCATTGGCCACCTGCGATCGCGCACCAACACCCTGGGGGCAGTGATGCGGGTCCGCAACGCTTGCGCCCAGGCCATCCACCAGTTCTTCCAATCGCGGGACTTTATGTGGATGCACACCCCCATCCTCACGGGCAGCGATTGCGAGGGGGCGGGGGAACTGTTCACCGTCACCAGCCTGGACTTAAACCGCCTGCCCACCACCGCCGACGGTCAGGTGGACTTTAGCCAAGACTTTTTTGGCAAGCCCGCCTACCTCACGGTCAGTGGCCAACTGGAGGCGGAAATCATGGCCATGGCCTTCACGAATGTCTACACCTTTGGCCCCACCTTCCGGGCGGAAAATTCCAACACCTCCCGCCACCTGGCGGAGTTTTGGATGGTGGAACCGGAGATGGCCTTCTGCGATTTGGCAGGCAACATGGACCTAGCGGAGGCGTTTTTAAAGTATGTCTTCCGCTATGTGTTAGACCACTGCGAAGCGGACATGGCCTTCTTTAACCAGCGCATCGACAACACGGTGCTGGCCACGGCGGACGCCATTATCAACAGTGAATTCGTCCGCATCACCTACACAGAAGCCATTGCGCAGCTCGAAAAATCCGGCCAATCCTTTGAGTTCCCGGTGGAGTGGGGCATCGATTTGCAATCGGAGCATGAACGCTACCTGGCGGAGCAGGTATTCAAAAAACCGATGATCGTCACCGACTACCCCGCCGCTATCAAGGCGTTTTATATGCGGCTGAATGATGACGGCAAAACCGTGGCGGCCATGGATGTACTGGCTCCCAAGGTGGGGGAAATCATCGGCGGCTCCCAACGGGAAGAGCGCTTGGATGTGCTGGAGCGCCGCATTGAAGCAGCGGGGCTACCCAAGGATCATTACTGGTGGTACCTGGACCTACGCCGCTATGGCACCGTGCCCCATGCGGGCTTTGGGCTGGGTTTTGAACGGTTGGTGCAGTTCATGACGGGCATGACGAATATCCGCGATGTCATCCCTTTCCCCCGCACCCCCGACAATGTGGAGTTTTAGGGGGGCAGCCGCCTGCCAGGCTAAGGCGTTTGCCTCTGGCTGTGGCCCCGGTTTAGCGCTACGCTTACAGGTCTGAAATTTGCACGGGAGAGCAGCCATGGCTCGCTGGGAGCAGGGGGAAACCCTGGAACTGGAGATTACTGACCTCAGCAGCGGCGGCGATGGTGTCGGGCGTTGGGAAAATCGGGTCGTGTTTGTGCCCGATACGGTGCCGGGCGATCGCGTCCAAGCCCGTCTTGTCTTTACTAAACCCACCTTTGGGCGCGGCAAACTGTTAGAGGTGCTGAGCCCTGGGGGAGATCGCATCCGCCCCGCCTGCATCGTGGCCGACAAATGTGGCGGCTGCCAGTGGCAACCCGTGGCCTACCCGACCCAGTTAGCGGCCAAAGAACAGCAACTCACCGACGCTCTCCAGCGCATTGGCGGCTTTAGTGATCTGCCCCTGGATCCAATTTTGGCGGCAGACAACCCCCTCAGCTACCGCAACAAAGTCACCTATCCCCTGGGGCTCTCCCCAGAAGGCCAGGTGAAAGCCGGGTACTACCGCAAAGGCACCCACCAGATCGTCAACCTCAACCAATGTCCCGTGCAGGACGATCGCCTCGACCCGCTACTGGCGGAGATCAAGCAAGACATCCAGACCCAGGGCTGGTCCATCTACGACGAAACCACCCATAACGGTCAACTGCGCCACCTGGTGTTTCGGGTCGGGCGGCGCACTGGGGACCTGCTGCTGACCCTGGTGAGCAACACCTGGGATCTGCCGGGGATCGAAGACCTGGCGGCCCAATGGAAAGAGCGCTACCCCACCCTGGCGGGGGTGTGCGTCAACCGCAACCAGGCCCAAGGCAACACCATCTTTGGCCCTGAGACCCGCTATGTGGTGGGCCAGCCCTACTTGACGGAACGGTTTGCGGGGCTGGAATTTCACATTTACCCCACCACCTTCTTTCAGGTGTATACCGAGCAGGCGGAACGGCTGCTGCGGTGCATTGTGGATCACCTGGATCTGCAAGGGCGCGAAACCATCGTGGATGCCTACTGCGGCGTTGGCACCCTGACCCTGCCCTTGGCCCGGCGGGCGGGCCATTGCCTGGGCTTAGAGGTGCAGGCAGAGGCGGTTGAGGTGGCCTCAGAAAACGCCCACCTCAACCGGATTGAAAATGTCAGCTTTCAGGTGGGCACCGTGGCCACCCTGCTGCCCACCGTCACCGAGGCACTGGGGGGCGACCAGCCCGATGTGATTGTGCTGGATCCCCCCCGCAAGGGCTGCGAGGCGGGGGTGCT
Source organism: Cyanobacteriota bacterium (assembly GCA_027619675.1). GTDB lineage: Bacteria > Cyanobacteriota > Cyanobacteriia > Phormidesmidales > Phormidesmidaceae > PCC-6406. The sequence continues at coordinate 2,909 of JAQCHG010000009.1, read as the reverse complement.
GGATGCGCTGCTGAGTCTGCGGCCCCCCCGCCTGGTCTATATGAGCTGCAACCCCGCCACCCTGGCCCGCGATCTGAAGCACCTGTGTGCCGGGGGCTATCGGTTAGAGCGGTTGCAGCCAGCGGATTTCTTTCCCCAAACCGCCCATGTGGAGTGTGCCGCGTTTCTGGTAGCGTAGGGTGACCCTTCCACGCTCTCTGGCCCATGAAGTTGAGTGAGATTGCCGCCCAATTGGGGATGGCGGTGCAGTCGAGTTTGAGCCAATATCCCGATCTCGACCCTGACCTCAGCGGCGTTACCGCTGTGCGGGCAGCGGTCCCCGGCACCATCAGCTATATCGAAGGGGCAAAGTTTGCCGCCTATCTCACCCACACCCAAGCCAGTGCCCTGATCCTGCCGGCGGATGCGGATCTGCAAACCCAAGCCAATGAACGGGGCCTACCCTGGATCAGCGTTCAGGATCCCCGGCTGGCCTTTGCCCGCACCCTGGCCTTGTTTTACCGACCCTTTCAGCCCCAAGCGGGAATTCACCCCACGGCGGTGATTGACCCCACGGTGCAGGTGGGCGATCGCGTTGCCATTGGGGCCTATGTGGTGATTGAGGCGGGGGTGACCCTAGGGGATGATGTGTGTCTGCACCCCAACGTGGTGCTCTATCCCGGTGTGACGGTGGGCGATCGCACCTTGATCCACGCCAATGCCGTCATCCACGAGCGCACCCAGATCGGGGCCGATTGCGTCATCCACAGCGGTGCGGCGATCGGGGCGGAGGGGTTTGGCTTCACCTTCGCCAACGGAGCCTGGGAAAAAATTCAGCAGTCGGGGATCGTTGTGCTAGAGGACGGGGTAGAGGTGGGGTGCAACAGCACCATCGATCGCCCCTCCGTGGGGGATACCCGCATTGGGGCCAATACCAAGCTCGATAACCTGGTGCACATTGCCCACAATTGCCAAATTGGCAAAAGTTGCGCCATGGCGGCCCAGGTGGGGCTGGCGGGTCAAGTGCAGGTGGGCGATCGCGCCATCCTGGGGGGCCAAGTGGGGGTCGCCAACCAAGCCCAAATTGGGGCCGATGTGCAGGCAGGGGCCAAGGCTGGCCTCCATGGCCAAATCCCCCCCGGCAGCGTTGTCATGGGGAGCCCCGCCATTGCCTACCGCACCTTTTTAAAATCCTCCGCTGTTTACAATCGCCTGCCAGAAATGCAGCGCACCCTCAAGGACTTGCAGCGCCAGGTGGCAGACCTCCAGGCCCAGCTAGATCAGGCTTAAGCCGCCCTTGGCCCCTGTCCGTCAGCTGGGGTAACTTCACCCCCAGGTCTGGGAGATAGCCGTGGGGGCGATCGCCTTCTGCTTTACAATTTGTTCAACTTCCATCGGCTACCTTCAAAAGCGATCCCCGTTCGGTTTCGTTCCTTATTGTTGCTCTCCCACCTATGACCACTGGATATTTAGCCCTGGTTCTGCACGCCCATCTCCCCTTCGTGCGCCACCCTGAAAGCGACTTTGTGCTCGAAGAAGAATGGCTATTTGAGGCAATCACCGAAACCTACGTCCCCTTGATCACCATGTTCGAGGGGCTGAAGCAGGACGGCATCGACTTCAAAATGACCATGAGCATGACGCCACCCCTGGTGTCCATGCTGCGGGATCCCCTATTGCAAGATCGCTACGACGATCACCTGGCCAAACTCGAAGAACTGACCGAACTAGAGGTAGACCGCAACGTCCACAACGGTCACCTGCGCTACCTGGCGGAGCACTACGCCCAAGAATTTAACCATGTGCGCCAGGTGTGGGAAAAGTACGATCGCGACCTGGTCAAAGCCTTTAAGCAATTCCAAGACAGCAACAACCTGGAGATCATCACCTGCGGGGCCACCCACGGCTACCTGCCCCTGATGAAGATGTATCCCCAGGCGGTGTGGGCGCAGATTCAAGTGGCCTGCGAAAGCTATGCCGAGCACTTTGACCGCCCCCCCAACGGCATTTGGCTGCCAGAATGCGCCTACTACGAAGGGGTCGAGCGGATGCTGGCGGATGCTGGCCTACGCTACTTCCTCACCGACGGCCACGGCATCCTCTACGCTCGCCCCCGGCCCCGCTACGGGTCCTACGCCCCCATCTACACCGAACCTGGGGTTGCGGCCTTTGGTCGAGACCATGAGTCGTCCCAGCAGGTGTGGTCTTCCCAAGTGGGCTATCCCGGCGCGGCGGAATACCGGGAGTTTTACCGCGACCTGGGCTGGGATGCTGAGTACGAGTACATCAAGCCCTACATCATGCCCAACGGCCAGCGGAAGAACGTGGGCATCAAGTACCACAAGATTACGGGCAAAGGGTTGGGGCTCTCCGACAAAGATTGGTACGACCCCTACTGGGCAAGGGAAAAGGCGGCGGAACATGCCAGCAACTTCATGTTCAACCGCGAGCGCCAGGTGGAGCACCTCCACAACATCATGCACCGCCCCCCGATCATCGTCTCCCCCTACGATGCAGAACTGTTTGGCCACTGGTGGTATGAAGGTCCCTGGTTCCTGGACTATCTATTCCGCAAGAGCTGGTATGACCAGGGCACCTATGAAATGACCCACCTGGCGGACTATTTGCGGGGTAATCCCACCCAACAGGTGGCCAAGCCGTCTCAATCCAGTTGGGGGTTCAAGGGCTTCCATGAATATTGGCTCAACGAGACCAACGCCTGGATTTACCCCCACCTGCACAAGGCGGCGGAGCGCATGATTGAGCTGTCGAAGCGGGAACCTGCCGATGAGTTGGAATGGCGGGCGCTGAACCAAGCGGCGCGGGAATTGCTGCTAGCCCAATCCTCTGACTGGGCCTTCATCATGCGCACGGGGACGATGGTGCCCTATGCGGTGCGGCGGACGCGATCGCACCTGATGCGCTTCAAC
>JAQCHG010000008.1 GCA_027619675.1 Cyanobacteriota bacterium | reverse complement strand
GTGCGAATGCATCACATTCCCCATCGGGGCTGCCCTGACCATGGCGTGGTCACCCTGAGCCTAGGGGTGGCGGCGACGCTACCCTCCCTCCGTAGCCACCCAGAAGCCCTGATCCAGACTGCTGACCACGCCCTCTATCAAGCTAAACACCAGGGACGCAATCAGGTGTCCAGCGCCTACCACCAGGCCGCGACCCTGGAGGATTCAGCGGAGGAATTACCCTAGTCCAGCGCGGCGTAAGTTTGCCAACCGTTTCCTTGGGTGGGGGAGTTGGAATGATGATATTCGAACCCCATCACCCCTGCGGACAGAAGCGGGCGGGTAGGGGTCCCCAGTAAGACCGTCACCGTTGGGTGATGACGCGCCCTAGGGCCTGGATGCGATCGCCCGTCAGTTGCGTCAACTCAAACAGCACGGTATCGGCCCCGGCCTGTCGTAGGGTCTGGCAATAGCGATCGCGATAGGCGGCATCACTGTTATTTACATGGGGGGGCACAATGCCCACCGCCAGCCAATCGACCTGGGGACGCTGCTGCCGGGCCTGGCGGATGGTTTCCATATCCGCCACCGTGTCCCCGGCGTAGATCACGGGCACCGTCACCCCCGTTGCCGCCAGGGCATCCACCACCTGAAACAATCCGGTTGGGTCCGGTTTACCCGGTGCATCTTCCATTGCCACCAGCACGGGATGGGCCAACCCCAACCGCCGTTCCAACACATACTGGGCCGACCCCCGCGTCGCGCCGCTAAAAAAGCCCCAGGCCACCTGGGCAGCGGTCAAGGCGGTGAAATAGTCTGCCTGCACCAAGAGGGGTTCCTGGTTGATGTAGCCCGTCCATTGGCTGGGGTCGCTCAAGTTTGGCCCCCGATAGCGCCGCTGAAAAAAGTCCACCAGGGCATCAAACTCTAGGGCAACCGTGGTGCGGTCCTGCCCCTGCCCTTCAAAGTGGCGATAGACCAGTTCCTGTGCCCCTTCCCAGTCGTTATTCCAGATCCCTTCTGCCTTGAGGGTGTCGATGGCTTGGGGGCTGGGGCGGTAGGCCCCCTGGGTAAAGTGTTCCACCGTGTCGGCGAGGGCGCGGCGGTAGGACCCCCCCACGTCTCGAATCACGCCGTCGATGTCAAAGACCGCGATCGCCTGCCAGGTCATGAATTTACGGTATGGGATACGCTAGAGTGCAGCCCCAGTGTAAACCGTTTGTGTGCTCGCAATTGCGGTACACTGGAGGACTGTAGTCTAGAAGCAAGGGGCAGTAGTGGAGGTTACAACAACTTCAACAGCACGCTTCATATTAAAAGTGCTGTGGCTCGACAAGGATGTGGCCTTGGCGGTCGATCAGGTGGTGGGGAAGGGCAGCAGCCCCCTCACGTCTTATTTTTTCTGGCCCCGCAATGATGCGTGGGAACAGATGAAAACAGAACTAGAGCAGAAAAGCTGGATCACCGACGAAGAGCGTGTGGAACTGCTTAACAAAGCCACGGAAATTATTAACTACTGGCAAGAGGAAGGCAAAGGCAAGTCCATGGGTGAAGCCCAGGCGCGCTTTCCTGAAGTTACCTTTACGGGTAGTTCGTAATTTCGCCATGGGTTCAGGTTTTGGGGCTGCTCCGTTAGGGCTTCTGCCCACCCGCAAATCCAGGCCATAAACGCAAAAAGGGACGTTGCTAGCAACGTCCCTTTTTAGTGGGAATGTGGGGGGAGGCGGATACATCCATCGGCTTGCCAATGGATGGACCATCTGCCCCGGTAGCCTTAAGCCATACCGCCTGCGGCTTGCAGCCGAGCCCGAGCGCGGCGGAAACTTTGACGAGCCTGAATGACGCCTTGGCGATCGTCGCTAGGCACTTTATCCATGGCAGCTTTGGCCTGTTCAAAGGCGGCGCGGGCTTCCTCTTGATCAATCGCCTCGCCCCGCTCTGCGCCGTTGACCAGGATGGTGACTTCGTTGTTTTCCACCTCGGCAAAGCCCCCCATTAGGGCGATCGCCACCCAATCTTTTTCAGGGCGCACCTGCATCACCCCAATGTCCAACGCCGTCAGCAATGGGGCGTGACCACTCAAAATACCCAATTGCCCGGTCGTGCTAGGCAAAATCACTTCTTCAGCTTCAGCATCCCAGACGGTTTTGTCAGGGGCTACGACACGCACGGTTAGAGACATAGCAAGTTCAGGGGATTCTCAAAGGGCAGACCAGTTCAGAGCCCTCCGCTAGCCCAGGCCAGATACCAGGCCCAGACCCACGGAGGGCCAATGTCCTCAAGACTAGGACTTCATCTTCTCGGCGGCTTCCATCACCATGTTGATGTTGCCCTTGAGGTAGAACGCCTGCTCAGGCACATCATCCAGTTCTCCGTTGAGGATCATCTGGAAGCCCTTGATGTTGTCAGCCAAGGACACATACTGACCCGCCATCCCCGTGAACACCTCCGCCACAAAGAAGGGCTGGGAGAGGAACTTCTCGATCTTCCGGGCACGGGCAACGGTTTGGCGATCGTCCTCAGACAATTCATCCAGACCCAGAATGGCGATGATGTCTTGCAGCTCTTTGTAGCGCTGGAGGGTGGACTGCACTGCCCGAGCGGTGTCGTAGTGCTCATTGCCGACGATGTCGGGCTGAAGCATGGTGGAGGTGGAATCTAGGGGATCCACAGCGGGATAAATCCCTTTAGAGGCCAGACCCCGAGACAACACCGTGGTGGCATCCAAGTGGGCAAAGGTGGTGGCGGGGGCGGGGTCAGTCAAGTCATCCGCAGGCACATAGACCGCTTGGATGGAGGTGATGGACCCTTCGAGGGTGGAGGTGATGCGCTCTTGCAGGTCACCCATGTCGGTACCCAGGGTGGGCTGATAGCCCACAGCGGAGGGCATCCGGCCCAGTAGAGCAGACACCTCAGAACCCGCTTGCACAAAGCGGAAAATGTTGTCGATGAACAGCAGCACGTCCTGCTTGTTCACATCGCGGAAGTATTCCGCCATGGTCAGGGCAGATAGGCCGACGCGCATCCGGGCACCGGGGGGCTCGTTCATCTGACCGTACACCAGCGCCACTTTGGACTGGCTCAGATCCTTCTCATTAATTACCCCGGATTCAATAAATTCGTTGTAGAGGTCATTGCCTTCGCGGGTGCGTTCGCCCACACCACCAAACACGGACACACCGCCGTGCTCTTTAGCGATGTTGTTGATCAGTTCCTGAATCAACACGGTCTTGCCCACCCCAGCACCGCCAAAGAGGCCGACTTTACCGCCTCGACGGTAGGGGGCCAGCAGGTCAATCACCTTGATGCCGGTTTCAAACACGGCGGGCTTGGTTTCCAGTTCCGTCAGCTTGGGGGCTGCCCGGTGAATGGGGGAGGTTTCGGAGGTATCGACGGGGCCTTTTTCGTCGATGGGCTCACCCAGCACGTTGAAAATGCGGCCTAGGGTGGGTCCACCAACGGGAACGCTGATCGGTGCGCCTGTGTTGACGACTTCCATGCCCCGGACCAAGCCGTCCGTAGAGCTCATGGCCACAGCCCGCACTTGGGCATCGCCCAACAGTTGTTGCACTTCACAGGTCACAGAGACTTCTTGACCTGCCGGATTGGTGCCCTTAATGGACAGGGCGTAGTAAATCTGAGGAAGCTCGCCAGCGGTGAACTTTACATCCACAACTGGGCCAATGATCTGAGTAATGTAACCAACTTTGGTTTTTTCAGCGGTGGTGACCATGCTTGCGCCTATCTCTATGATCAGCTATTACGGCACCTTTCTAAAAAGAATCTTAGGTTCGCAGCGCCATTTAACACCTTATCACTGAATGTACAAGCTACGATCCCGCCCCAGCAGTCCATGACAGCGGGAATCTAGGGGGCTGCGATCGCCCCCTGCCATGGCCCTTGTACCGGGGGCATTCACGCTAGGCTGGGAACCAAGAAACGGGGTTTTGCGGCTCATCAGGCTGCCCCTTCCTTAACCGGAAGATTACCTTGTAAACCTAGGTTTGGATGGGCTGTTCGTGAAAGGTGAATTGTTGATGACAGCGGAAACAGCGGTGCGTTCCTCCGTGGATTTAACAGATCCTCAGTACTACTTCAATCGGGAGTTGAGCTGGCTACAGTTTAACGATCGCGTCCTCCATGAGGCGTTAGACGAGCGCACCCCCCTGCTGGAGCGGCTGAAGTTCAGCGCCATCTATAGCGCCAACCTGGACGAGTTTTTTATGGTGCGGGTGTCGGGGCTGCTGGAGCAGGTGCGGGCTCAGGTCAGCCGCAAGACCGCCGATGGCCTTAGCCCCCAGGATCAAATGGACGCCATCCGTCGCCACCTGCGGCCCAAACTGCGGCAGCAGCAAACCCTGTTTGAGCGGGATCTGCGGCCCCAGTTGACCCGCCACGGGGTCTTGCTGCAATCCTTCCAAGATCTGACCCAGGCCCAGCGTCAATATTTGACCAGCTACTTTGAGGCCCAAATCTTCCCCGTGCTGACCCCCCTCAGCGTGGATCCGGCCCATCCCTTTCCCCGGCTCTCGAACCTGAGCCTTAACCTGGCGGTGGCGGTGACGGATCCGGAGACGGGGATTCAAAAGTTTGCGCGGGTGAAGGTGCCCAGCAGCCTACCCCGGTTCATTGGCCTCCCCACGGATCTGTATCCGGAGGCGACGGAGAAACTGGTGTGGGTGGGGGTCACCCTAGAGGATGTGATTGCCCATAACCTGGACTACCTCTTCCCCGGCATGACCATCCAGGGCCATTACCTGTTTCGCATCACCCGCGATGCCGACTTCCCAGTGCGGGAGGATGAGGCGGACGATCTGCTGCTGGCGATTCAGGAGGAAATCAGCAAGCGACGGCTGGAGGGGTCCGTCTGTCGGCTGGAGATTCAGGCGGCTATGCCCAGCGACCTGCGCCAGGGGCTCACCCAGGAGCTTCAGGTCCACGACGATGACATCTATGAATTGGATGGGTTGCTGAACCTAAAGGATCTGTTTTTCTTTCTCTCCCTACCGCTGCCGGATCTCAAGGATGAGCCCTGGAAAGCCCTGGTGCCGCCCCGGCTCAAGCCCCTGTTCGACCAGGAGGATAGCGACAGCATTTTCAAAATTATCCGCCAGGGGGATGTGCTGCTGCATCACCCCTACGAGTCCTTTGCGGCTTCGGTACAGACCTTTGTGGAGCAGGCGGCCCAGGATGCCCATGTACTCACCATCAAGATGACCCTCTACCGCACTTCGGGGGATTCTCCCATTGTGCAGGCCCTGATCACAGCGGCGGAAAATGGCAAGCAGGTGGTGGCCTTGGTGGAACTGAAGGCCCGCTTTGATGAGCGCAACAATATTATTTGGGCGCGTAAGTTAGAGGATGCTGGGGTGCATGTGGTTTATGGGGTGGTGGGGCTGAAAACCCACACCAAAACTGCCCTGGTGGTGCGCCAAGAGCGCGATCGCATTCGCCGCTATGTCCACATTGGCACGGGCAACTACAACCCCAAAACCTCTAAGCTCTATACCGACTTGGGGCTGTTGAGTTGCCGGGAGGATTTGGGGGCCGATTTAACCGATCTGTTTAACTTCCTGACGGGCTACTCGCGTCAGACCGCCTACCGCAAACTGCTGGTGGCCCCCCTCACTCTGCGCAAGGGGATGGTGGCGTTAATTCAGCGGGAAATTGACCATGCCCGCCAGGGGCAGCCCGCCCGTATTTTGGCCAAGATGAATTCCTTGGTGGACCCGGAGATGATTCGCCTGATGTACGAGGCGTCCCAGGCGGGGGTGGAGATTCAGCTCATCATCCGGGGCATTTGCTGCCTGCGGCCAGGGCTGCCGGGGATCAGCGATCGCATCCAGGTCACCAGCATCATTGGCCGCTATCTGGAGCACGCCCGCATCTTTTGCTTCCACAACAACGGCGATCGCGAATACTACATCGGCAGCGCCGACTGGATGCCCCGCAATCTCGATCGCCGGGTGGAGGCCGTCACCCCGATCGAAGATCCAGTCCTGGTGAAAGAGGTGCAGGAAATGTTAGACATCATGCTGTCGGACAATCGCCAAGCCTGGGATCTCCAAGCGGACGGTACCTATGTGCAGCGCCAACCCGCCCCCGATGAACCGGAGCGCAACACCCACCTGTTGTTGATGGAACGGGCTCGCCAGCATGACCACGGCAGCACCATTGATAGCGTGTCCTAACGCGCCCTCTCGGGTTCCAACGCATGGGTGGCCGTACCCTCACAAGCAGGTTCCAAGGAATGGGTCAGGACTTACGCAGTTACACCAATGAACTTATGCCCCTGGCTCCGAAGTGCTGAGGGTTCGGGAGTACTTTGCATAACCTCAGTTCGGGATCAGTCGATGGAGGCGATGCCGTGACGCTCCACCCCAGAGAATCAGTAGGGGCGCAGGGGTCTGCGCCCTGAAAATGTATCGGACAACCGGATGTCTGAGCCCATGCCGGGCGGGAATGCCGCTTAACCCGAACACAGGTTTACATCGGTTCTATGGGGGCTAAGCATGGGGGCTAACGATAGTTGGTGAACTGGAGGGCCACGGGCCAGTCTTCGCCCTTAATGAGCTGAATCGCCAGTTGCAGATCATCCTTGGATTTGGCGGAGATCCGCACCGCATCCCCTTGAATGGCCGCCTGTACCTTTTTGAGGTTGTCGCGGACCAGCTTGGTCATTTTCTTGGCCAGTTCCTTGTCGATGCCCTTTTGCAGGGTGATCTCTTGGCGGACACGATTGCCGCTGGCGGATTCCACGGCCCCGTAGTCAAAGATTTTGAGGGAAAGCTGCCGCTTAGCCGTTTTGGTTTGCAGCACCGTATGGACCGTTTGCAGGGTGAATTCGCTGTCGGTTTCGATGGTGAGGGTGGTTTCCCCCAGATCCAGCTTGGTTTTAGTGTCCTTGAGGTCGTAGCGGGTAGTGATCTCTCGGCGGGCCTGATCTAGGGCGTTCACCAATTCTTGACGGTCAAAGTCACTGACAATATCAAAGGAGTAGCTAGAAGCCATCGGCAAGGTGTCATTTCAACAGCAGTAAGGCCCACCCCAAGGATTCCAACGGGGGAAAGTTCGCCCCTAGGGCATGGGGAGAACCAGCGACAAAACTGGGCGGGATTAGCCTAACCAGGTTTGTCTCCATCCTTCAATCGAGGGGCTGTAGCCTTGATATATCAAGTAATCTAGCTTAGGTCGTCCACAGCCCCTAGAGTAAGGCAGAACGGCAAGCCATGACAAATAGGGTGAAGGTGCTGAGGCTACCGATCGCGTACATCAGCGATCGTGCATTGGGCACATCCAAAATATAGAACAGGCCGTAGAGCCCCCGCGCCACCAAGTGGGCGATCGCGGCTCCTAAAGCAAGGGTCGAGGTTTGCCCAGTGACATAGGCCATCAGCACCGCTGGCGCAAATTGAATGAAAGCCTCAAAGCCATTTTGGTGAGCCCAGGTCGCCCTTTGGGCGTAGGGGGGCAACTTATCAAACATGGCGCGCGGGGCAGAACGGTCATAGCCCAGTTGGAACCGCGCCACCGCCGTCGCCACAAAGGGCACGTACACCAAAAAAGCCGCCACGGGAATCGCGCACAGCAGTAATCCCGGCATGAGCGTTGTGGGCATCAAGGCAAATCCCTAGGGGTTAGTCGAAATAGAACAGGGTGACAATCTTGCGCTGATCCTCGGCATCCCGGCAGGTTTGCAGCAGGGTGTGGCTGTCGTGGAAGGCAAAGCAGATCAACTGCTGACAGCGGGAAATGATTTCCTGGTTGCAGAGGGCACTGGCCTCTGCCAAGGAGAGGCTGTCATTGGCGGAATTTTCCACCAGATGCATGACCTTATCCAACTGATCTTGGGATTCGCGGGGCTGGCGGGAAAGGCTCTGGGGCAAAATCACCGTCAACAGGTTGGGGTCGGCTTTGAGGGCACCCCGAATCGCCGCCGAGTTGGTGCCCGTGGCCCCGGAGGTCAGGATGGTATTGCCCGCCATCACCAAGGCGTAGGTCATCAGCTCGATGAGCTGCTGGTGGGTGATGGGTACGTGGCGAGATCCCAAAATGGCAATGCGCTTGGAACCCGCCTGCTGAATGGCGGCAAGCTCCTGCAAAAATACGTCAACCTTCGAGGTTTCTAGGGGCGCTTCAATGGGCTGACTCAACGGAGATACACGGGTTAAAAGAACGCGCCCATTGTATCAGTGAACGGGGATCCATTGATTGGGCGGAAGACAGGGTTTGGGGTGGGGGCTAAAACAGGGGATCGCGACCGTCGGGGCGATAGAGGTGCAGTCGGGCGGTGCCGACCCGCTGCGATCGCGTCAATTCCCCCGCTGGCCAAGCGGTTAGCTCAAACAAATACACCCCTTCCCACACGGGGTTACGCACCGGATGCAGGGCCACAGTCAAGTCCTGGCCGGGGGCAGCGGCCTCCGCCAGGGTGAGGGTGACGGTTTGGGTGTCTTCGTCGTAGGCGGTGCTGGCGATCGCCAGGTCGGGGCCGCGATCATCGGGGTGGCCCCCAAAGACGGTGGTGGCCTCCAGGTCATAACCGAGGCGATTGGCCCGCCCTTCAATCAGTTGAATCTCTAGGGTTTTTAATCCCTCATCCGCCGCTGCGGGTAGGGTGACGGTGAAGTAGTAGGTGACATGACGGACCCCGGTGAGATTGCGGGTGGCCTCAAACGCGGCCAGCCGGGGTGGGGTGGTAAAGGCGACGGTGCCGTCGGGGAACTGGACCCCGAGGCTAGGGACGGGGAGGGTGGCCAGGGCGATCGCTGCGCCCAACGCTCCCAAAGTCCGACGCTGTTGCCACTGTGGTTGATGGGCCATAGGGGTGTCCTCCTGAAAGGGCGATCGCCGTCATTGCGGTTGCTTCCATTGTGACGGATCCCTAGGATGACGGAATCCCCCGATCGGGCCTACCGAGGACCGATGCAAAACCCTCCCGCACTTTCGGCGTACTGTTGGAGCAAGGGGCTGGAGTCCCTTGTTCATCGGTGTGACTGCGCCAGACCCGATGCTGAATCTGAATCCATGATTGCCCTCGTCCCCTGCCCCTGCGGCAGCCAAAAGCTGCAAACTGCCTGCTGCGGTCCCTATGTGCAAGGGACGGCGACGGCCCCCACCGCTGAAGCCCTGATGAGATCGCGCTACACCGCCTTTTGCCTTGGGCAGGTGGACTACCTGATCGCCACCCAGCACCCCCGCCGCCGCCACCGCCAAGATCGTGCCATCCTCAGCCACACCATCCAAACCACCACCTGGTTGGGGCTCACCATTGTCGCCACCCGCCAGGGGCAACCCCAACAAACCCAAGGGGTGGTGGAGTTTGTGGCCCATTTCCAGAATTTAGACGGCACGGGGCAATTGCACGAGCGATCGCGCTTTCTCCAAGAACAAGGCCAGTGGTTTTATGTGGACGGCGACATCCTGCCCCCCCTGCTGCCAAAACGGGGCGAACCCTGCTGGTGCGGCAGCGGCAAAAAGTTTAAACACTGCCATGGAGGCAGCTAGGGTACGGGGCGTCACTTTTTCCATATGCTCAGGGCGCAGCCCCCCGCGCCCCTACGGCGTTTCCGGGGGGAATGTGACGGCATCGCTGCCATGGTGATGATCCCAAACTGACCATCACCAACGACCCACTCGGAAAAATAATCCCAACAGCAAACCGGGGGCAGATACCTGCCCCCGGCTGTCATGACGGGCCATACACCAACGATGGTAGAGCCAGCTTAGAAGGCGGATTCGGGCAGCTCGGTGGGCTCAGTGCCAAACCACTTCTGATAGATCTCGGCATAGGTGCCGTTTTCCATCAGGGCCATCAAAGCATCATTAATCAAGTCCACGTTTTCTGATCCCTTGGGCAGGGCGATGCCGTAGAACTCTTCGGTCACCAGTTCCCCTACCACCTTCAGTCCTTCGATATTGCCGGAGGCGATCGCGTCCAGGGTGACCGGGGCATCGTTGATCACCGCGTCCACGTTGCCGTTGGCCAGTTCTTGCAGCGCCAAGGGGGCAGAGTCAAAGGTGCTGATCACGGCACCGTCCACTTCCGCCGCCTGGTCAGCCCCGGTGGTGCCAATTTGCACGGCGATTTTCTTGCCCGCCAAATCCTCTAGGGAGGTGATGTCGGTATTGTCGGCTTTGACGGCGATCGCCAGACCCGCCTTGATGTAGGGGCGAGAGAAATCCACCGTTTGCAGCCGTTCTTCGGTGATGGTCATGCCGCTGATGGCTGCATCCACGGTGCCCGCTTGCAGGGCAGGAATAATGCCGTCAAAGGGCAACGACTCAAACTGGATTTCGACCCCGGCCTCTTCGCCAATGGCGTTCATCAGGTCGATGTCAAACCCTTGCAGTTCGCCATCCTCCGCCTGGAACTCAAAGGGAGGAAACGCGGGTTCCGTCGCCACCCGCAACACCGCCGCTGCGGCATCAGGGGCCTCGCCCCCCTCACCCGTCGCAGAGGGCGCACTGTCGCCGCCGCCACAGGCAGCCAACATCAAGGAAGCCCCTAACCCGAGGGCCATATTTTTCAAAAAAATTGATCGGCGCATGGTCATCCAAAAACCTCTCTACCCCATGACTGGGAAAATATCTAATGCTTTAGGGGAATCTACCGCCACCGCTGGGCATCGGTACCCGCTGGGGAACCACAGACTGCCAGCGGCGTAGTCTAGATAGATACGATACATTTGCTGCGGCGATGATAGTCTGTGCCATGCCAGGCCGATGAAGCCTGGAATACAGATTGTTTACGGATTGTTCACGGGCACCCACCCCTGGATATTGGAGGACGTTACCCCCCATGTCAGAGTCTCAGGCCGCGATTCAGTTTCAAGATCTTTACAAAAGCTACGGCTCGCTAGACGTGCTGCGGGGCCTGAGTGGCCAAATTGAAGCGGGGGAGGTGGTGGCCATTATTGGCTCCTCCGGGTGTGGCAAAAGCACCCTACTGCGGTGCTTTAACCGTTTAGAAACCATTAACGGCGGGCAACTGTTGGTGAATGGGATGGACCTGTCGAGCCCTGACCTTTCCCGCAAGCAGCTCCAGCGGTTGCGGGCGCAGGTGGGCATGGTGTTCCAACAGTTCAACCTGTTCCCCCACATGTCGGTGCTGGACAACTTGATGCTGGCCCCCCGCAAGGTGTTGAAGCGATCTGCTGACGTTGCGAAGGAAACCGCCAAACTCTACCTCGATAAGGTGGGGCTGCTGGAAAAGGCCCACGCCTATCCCGACCAACTGTCCGGTGGCCAAAAGCAACGGGTGGCGATCGCCCGTGCCCTCTGCATGGAACCGGACATCATGCTGTTTGATGAACCCACCAGCGCCCTCGACCCCGAACTGGTGGGGGAAGTGCTGGAGGTGATGAAGCAACTGGCGGAGGACGGCATGACCATGGTCATCGTCACCCATGAAATGCAGTTTGCGCGGGATGTGGCCAGCCGCGTCATCTTCCTCAATAAGGGGGTGATTGAGGAGACGGGGAAAGCCTACGACGTGATTACCAATCCCCAAAGCGATCGCCTGCGCGCCTTCCTCAGCCGCATGCAGTTGGCGGGGGTGGCTTAGGGTGCGTTAGCAAGGCGCATCATCCATCCGTTGGTAACTGGACGGCGGACTGGACTAAGCGACGCGATCGCCCCCCAATTGGGCCAGCCCCACAGGGATTTCTATGCGAAACTTGGCCCCCTGACCAGGGCAAGACTGACAGGTGAGCCGTCCTTGGTGATGCCTGGTGACAATTTCGTGGCTAATGGAGAGGCCCAAGCCTGTCCCTTTGCCCACACTTTTAGTGGTGAAGAAGGGATCAAAGATTCGCTCCAAATGCTCCTGTTCAATGCCGCCGCCATTGTCCCTAATATCAACGGCAATCCATTGGGGGCTGATCAGAGTGGTTTCGATATCAATCCGGGGTTGAAAATAATCCTGATTCAGGGTCTGGGTCTGCCAAAAACCATCCAGGGCATCAATAGCATTGGATAGCAAATTCATAAATACCTGGTTCATCTGCCCTGGATAGCAGTCCACCATGGGCAGATCACCATAATCTCGAATTACCTGAATCTCAGGTCTATGGCCCGTTGCTTTTAGCCGCGTGCTGAGAATGAGCAGTGTGCTTTCTAGCCCCGTATGCAGATTCACCGCCTTTAGCTCCGCTTCATCCGATCGCGAAAAGATCCGCAGCGACTGCACAATGTCCTTAATGCGCTCTGCCCCAATGCGCATGGAGCTGAGAAGTTTAGGTAAGTCCGACACTAAAAACTCAAAGTCGATCGCGGTTTGGGTTTTGATCACCGCTGCCGTTGGCTTGGGATACTCGGCTTGATAACAGTCCACCAAGTCCAGCAGATCCTGGACGTAGAGCTGTAAGTGGTCGAGATTGCCATAGATAAAACTAATGGGATTGTTAATCTCATGGGCAACTCCTGCCACTAACACCCCCAGGGCCGAAAGCTTTTCTGCCTTCACCAACTGACTTTGGGTAGCCTTGAGTCTGGCCAAGGTGGCTTCTAAATCGGTGCTGTGTTGTTCGAGGGTCTGTTTAGAGAGTTCTCGCTCGTTGGTCACCTTTTTCAGGAGATTGG
>JAQCHG010000007.1 GCA_027619675.1 Cyanobacteriota bacterium | reverse complement strand
CCCCACAGCAGCCCGCTGCGGCTGCGCCATAGTCTGCAACAACTCTGGCAGCAGCGCCAATGTCAGCGGCAATTGACCCTTTGCAAAACCCAGGATGTGTTTAGTCAGGCCGCCGTAGCCATAAATATGGCGGATGCCTCCGGTCGGTTTCTGCGGGTGAATCAGCAATTTTGTGATCTGGTGGGCTATAGCGAGGCAGAACTGCTGCAACTGACCTACCAAGACATCACCCACCCCGATGATCTGGATGCCCAATTGTTGCAAGAGCGGCAGTTATTTGCCCAAGAGCGGCAGTCCTGCACCTTTGAAAAACGATACCTGACTAAGGCGGGCTCCCCGGTGTGGACGCGGGTCACCCTCTCTACGGTGCGCGATCGCGCAGGCATCCCCATCAGCGATTTGGCGGTGGTGGAAAATATCGACGATCGCAGGCGGTTAGAACAGGCCCTGCAAGCCTCCGAGGTCCAACTGGCGGATGTGCTCAGCGGTTCCCAAGCCTGTATTACCCGGTGCCAACTCTTTACCGACGGCACCTGGGCCTACGACTACTATTCCCCCGGCAGCGCAACCCTCTACGGCTACAGCCCTGAGGCGATGCGGACCGACCCAAAGCTGTGGGCTTCACGGGTGGTTCCGGCGGATTTTCAGGCGGTGGTGGTGCCCGCCCTAGAGGCGATTTTGGCGGGGCGGGCCGAGGAGATCGGCACCCTGGAATTTCGCTTTTGCCATCGGGATGGGTCCATCCGCTGGATTCAAGAAAGTTGCACCGTGCGCTGGGACGCGGTGGCCCAATGCTGGTGGGTAACCACCGTGGGGGTGGATATCAGCGATCGCAAGCGGCTGGAAACAGAGCGGGAGCAAGCCCTCGTAGCCCTTCAGCGGAGTGAAGCCAAACTGCTGGAGGCCCAACAGTTGGCCCACCTGGGCCATTGGGAGTGGGTGCCCCAAACCGGGGAAAGCTGGTGGTCGGCAGAATTGATGGACATCTTTGGGTTTGATGCCAGCCTCCAGGGAAGCACCCCTGACATCTTTATGGCCCGTGTCCACCCCGAAGATTGGCCCCAGTTACATGCCGCCATTGAGGAATTGTTGGCCCAGGGCACGCCCCAACGGCAGCATCATCGCATTGTGCTGCCCGATGGCACCCTGCGCCACATATTTTGGCAAGGGCAAGCGGTGTTTGATCCCCAGGGTCGGGTGGTCAAGCTCTTTGGCATTGCCCAGGATGTGACGGAGGCCAAGCAGACAGAGTTGGCCCTAGCGGCCAGTGAACGCAAGCACCGGGCGCTGGTGCAGGCCTTGCCCGATCTGATCATCCGTATGGATGGGTCAGGCCAATATTTAGACTTTTTTGCCGCCAGCGACATGGTGGTGCTAGATGGCAAAGAACTGGTGGGGAAAAGCATCTACCAGCAAGGGCTGCCCCCCGCCTTGGCCGATCGCCGCATGGCTGCCATTCAAGCTGCCTTGGCCACGGGGGAACTTCAGCACTATGAGCAAGAGATCTTCAACGGTCAAGAGCAGGTGACCGAAGAGGTGCGGATTGTGCCCGATGGGGACAATGAGGTGGTGGTGATCGTGCGCAACGTTAGCGATCGCAAACGGGTCGAAGCCGCCCTCCGCACGCGGGAACAGCAACTGCAACTGTTGGTGGATGCCCTGCCCTTTGGCATCTGGATGCGGGATAGTGGCGATCGGCTAGTGCTGCAAAACCGAGTGGATATTGAGCGCTTTGGTCATCACCTGGGCAGCGCCCTCAGCGACCTCGATATCCCTGACTGCGACACCTACTTGAGAACCAAACAGCAGGCGCGACCAGGGCAAATTTTGACCGTTGAGCGCTGGGAAACGGTTCAGGGCGAGCCCCGCTATTTCCAGCGGCTACAGGGTGCCTTGCCCGATATGGCCGGGGGTATGGGCATGTTTGGGGCCTACATCGACATCACCGAGCGGCAGCGCACCGAGCAGGCCCTGCGGGAGAGTCAGGCCCAATTGGCCCAGGCCCAGGCCATTGCCCAGATAGGCAGTTGGGAATTTGACCTGACCACCCAGGACATTCTTTGGTCGGCAGAGATGTTCCGCATCTGTGGCCTCGATCCGGCCCAGCCGGAGCCCAGCCATCGCGAATTTCAGGCCAGGGTGCATCCTGACGACTGGCCCGCCCTGGATGCCGCCATTGGACGGGCGATCGCCACCGGCCAGCCCTATACGCTTGAGCACCGCATCCGACGCCCCGATGGCACCCAACGCACCCTGTTGGGTAAAGGGGAGGTGATTCACGATGGCCAGGGACGCCCCCGCAAGCTGATGGGGACGGGCCAGGACATCACCGATCGCAAGGCGGCGGAGCAGGCCCTCCAGCAGAGTGAACTGCTATTCCGCTCCCTGTTTGAACAGTCCCAGCTTGGCATTGCCTTTTGCCGCCTCGACACCGAGGTGCCCCAACCGATTCAGGTAAACCAGCAACTCTGCAACCTGTTGGCCTACAGCGCCGACGAACTGCTGGGCCGCTCCTGTCTGGACATCATCCATTCCGAGGACCTAGACACCTGTGGGGCGGCGATCGCCGATTTGATGGCCGGTCGCTGTCAACGCCAGAGCTTTGAAAATCGGTATAGACGGCGGGATGGGTCTTGCCTGTGGGCGCGGACCACTATTTTTCTGCTGTCGGGGTTGTCGGACTACGACCCCCTGAAGGTGGTGCTGATCGAAGACATCAGCGATCGCAAACAGGCAGAACTGGGACAGCAGCGCCTCGCCCAGGTGGTGGCGGAATGGCGCGATCGCTATGAGATTGCCGCCCAAGCCACGGGGCAAGTGCTGTTTGAATACGACATCACCAGCGATCGCGCCACCTGGGGACCCAATACCGATGAGGTATTCGGCTTCCCCATTGCCACCATGCCCCAGGGCATAGAGGCGTTTATCGATCGCATCCATCCCGATCAGCAGGCGGCGTTTCGGGCCATTGTGACCAACGATGCCCACGCCACTGCCCCCTACCGCATTGAATTCCAGTTCCAGCGGGCCGACGGCTCCTATCAATGGCTAGAGGAACGGGGCATGACCCGGTACAACGCCCAGGGGGAACCCGTCCAGGTGATTGGCTACCTGGGGAATATCCGCGATCGCAAACAAACTGAGTTGGCCCTCCAAGACAGCGAACGCCGCTACGCCACCCTGACGGAAATGTCCCCCAGCGGCATTTTTCAATTCGATGCCCAGGGCCAGTGTCAATACGTCAACCCCCGCTGGTGTGAAATCACCGGGCGCAGCGTTGATCAAGGGCTGGGCCACCGCTGGCACACTGCCCTCCACCCCGACGATCGCCCCCGCATTCTGACGGAATGGCACACCGCCTTTGTCCAGCAAACCCCCCTCCGCACCGAGGGGCGGTTCATGCGCCCAGATCAGACCAGCGTCTGGTTTGATTGCCAGGTCATCCCTGAGTTTGACGATCACGGCACCCTGATGGGGTTTGTGGGCACCGTCTCCGACATCACCATCCGTAAGGAAGCGGAACTGGCCCTCCAGCAGCTCAACGCCGAACTAGAAGCGCGGGTGCAGCAGCGCACCGCCGCCCTGGCGCGATCGGAGCAGGATCTCCGCACCGTCTTTAACAACGTCTACGATGCCATTTTCATCCACGACTTGAATGGGGTGCTGGTGGATGTCAACGATCGCGCCCTAGAACTCAACGGTGCCACCCGTGAGCAGTTGATCGGGGCCACGGTGGAGCACTTTTCTGCCCCCCATGCCCCCGTTGACCAGATACCCCAACTCTTTCAGCAACTCCAGGCGGGGGCCACCCTCACCTTCGAATGGCCGAGCCGACGGTTCAATACCGATGACTACTTCGATGCCGAAGTCTCGGCGCGAGTAGTGTCCCTTGGGGATCGGCAGGTGTATTTAGCCTGTGTGCGGGATATTAGCGATCGCAAACGGGCAGAAGCCGATCTCCAGGCCGAGCGGCTGCGGCTACAGTTGGCCCTAGATGCCGCCGCCATGGGCACCTGGAGCTGTCGCCTCAACCCCGTACAACTGCGCTGGTCCCCACGGGCCGAAGCCATTTTTGGCTTTTCACCGGGTACCTTTTCAGGCCAGCGGGAAGCCTTTTTGTCCCTGATCCATCCCGACGACCTCGATCGAGTCCAGGCCGCCATCCACGCCACCTTCACCACGGGTGCCCCCTACCAACTGGAATACCGCATCCGCCGCCTCGATGGTCAAGTGCGCTGGATCGCCGTCTGGGGCACCTTGACCGCTGCCACCAGCGGAGACAGCCCTGCCTTAATTGGAGTGGTCACCGACATTACCGCCCGCAAACAAGCGGAAGAAAGCCTCCGCCAGAGTGAAGAACGCTTCCGTCAGATTGCCGAAAACATTGATGATGTCTTTTGGCTCTCCACCCTCAACAGTGAACTGCTCTACGTCAGCCCCGCCTATGCCAAGGTGTGGGGCCGCCCTGCCGACAACATCACCTACCCCCAGTTCCTGTCCACCGTTCATCCAGAAGATCTGCCGTCCCTGCTGGCCAGCCCCCTGGTCAACCCGCCCCAACCCCTAACGTCAACGGTCACCCCTTGGGAACTGGAATACCGCATCCTTCGCCCCGATGGCCAAGTGCGCTGGATTTACGATCGCGCCTTCCCCGTCTACGACGAAACGGGTGCCCTGCATCGGGTGGCGGGGGTGGCCAAAGACATCACCGAGCGCAAACGCCTAGAGCAAGAACAGGCCCGACTCCTGGCCATCCTAGAGGCGGCCCCCGACCACATTGCCATCATGACCCTAGACGGTCAGCCCCTGTGGAATAACCGTCAGGCCAAACTGATCCGGGGGTTGCCCCTGGATGTGGCGGTACCCCAGGTGCCCATCGAGCACTACTATCCCGCCTGGGTGCTAGAGAAACTGCACCATGAGGGCCTGCCTACGGCTCGACAGGTCGGCATTTGGGTAGACGAAACGGCCCTACTCAACGCTGAGGGCCAGGAAATACCCGTCTCGCAGTTAATTTTGGCCCACACCAACACCACAGGGGCAGTGGAATATTTCTCCACCATCATGCGGGACATCAGCGACATCAAACGGGCAGAGCAGGCCCTGCGGCAGGCCAATGCCGAACTCGAAGACCGGGTGGCCCAACGGACGGCGGAACTGGTGGAGGCTAAGGATGCCGCCGAAGCGGCCAGTCGCGCCAAGAGCATCTTTTTGGCCAACATGAGCCACGAATTGCGCACCCCCCTCAACGCCATCCTGGGCTTTAGCCAACTGCTCACCCAAGACTCCACCCTCGCCCCCCATCAGTTGGAGGAATTGAAAATCATCAACCGCAGCGGCGAGCATTTGCTGGCCCTGATCAACGACATTCTTGAAATGTCGAAGATTGAGGCGGGGCGCGTCACCGTCGAAACCACCGATGTCAGCCTGCCCCAACTGTTGGACAGCCTCAACGCCATGTTGCGGCTCAAGGCCGAAACCAAGGGCCTCACCTTTACCGTCTCTTGCCCGCCGGAGGTGCCCGCCGCCATCCACACCGATGGCCTAAAGCTACGGCAAGTCCTCCTCAACCTGTTGAGCAATGCCATTAAGTTCACCCACCAGGGGGCGGTGACCCTCACGGTTGGGCTCGAAGATCCCGCCCCCGGTGTCGGTGATCCCAACCCCCAAGCGACCCTGTGTTTTCAGGTCCACGACACCGGGTGCGGCATCGACCCGGCGGAACATGACCTGCTGTTTGCCCCCTTTGTGCAGACCGCCAGTGGTCGCAAGACCCAAGAGGGGACGGGGCTGGGGTTGCCCATTAGCCAAGAGTTTGTGCGGCTGGTGGGGGGAAGGTTGACCTTCCGCAGTCAGCCGGGGGTCGGCTCCACCTTCCTGGTCCACTGGCCGATCACGGTGATCGATACCCCCCTGCCGATCGACCCCCATCCCACCCAACGGCCCATCGCGATCGCCCCTGGGCAACCCCCCTACCGCATTCTCATCGCCGAAGACGATTGGGCCAGCCGTCTGCTGCTCAAAACCTGCCTGCTCAGCCTGGGCTTTGAGGTGCAAACCGCCTGTGACGGCACCGCTGCCCTCAAGCAATGGGAAACCTGGCGGCCCCACCTGATCTTTATGGACATTCGGATGCCAGATATGGATGGTCTGACGGTGACGCGCCAGATCCGCGAGCAGGAGCAAATCCATGGGGCCATCTTGGGCGTCACCCCAGCGGTGCCGCCCCGCACCCAAATCATTGCCCTCACCGCTGGTCTGCTGGCCAGCAACTATCCGTCTGCCCTCAGTGCGGGCTGTGATGCGGTGCTCCGAAAACCGATCCAGGTGGATGAGGTGCCCCAGCTTGTGGGCGAACAGCTCGGAGTCCAGTACGACTACGAGCCCATGGCGGCCATGCCCCCGCCCCCCCTTTCCCCCCCCAAACCCGTGGATCTGGAGGGTCTACCCTCCACCTGGCTCCATGACTTCTACGAGGCGCTGATTCGCCTCCACCAAGAGGACATGATCGCCCTGGTGCAGGCCCTGCCCCCAACCCATGCCCCCTTAGGTGCCACCCTCACCCACCACATCCAAGAGTTTCAATACGAAATTTTGATGGACTTGGTGCAAACCGCTTTAGCCCCCCACTAGAAATGGGGATATTGGCCTAGTTGGCAATCGTGGCCAGTGTGGGCCACAAGGGGCAGCCCTGCCCTGTGGCCCCTACCGCCGTCATCCCCCGGACCCCTTTGACCTGCTCAAAAAACGATTTTTTATCTACAGGAGACCCCAATCGATGATCAATGAAGCGCAGATTTTGGCGGTGGATGATACCCCCGCCAACCTAGAAGTGATTACAGAGATGCTGTCATCAGTAGGCTATACCGTGGTCGGAGCCATCAGTGGTGAACGGGCGCTGAAGCGGCTCCGCTCCTATCAGCCGGACCTGATTTTGCTGGACATTCAAATGCCGGATATGGACGGCTTTAGCGTCTGCCAGCAGATCAAAGCCATGCCAGAATTTGCCACAGTGCCGATCATTTTCATTTCCGCTCTGTCGGATATTGGCAGTATGGTGCGGGGATTTTCCGTCGGGGCGGTGGACTACATCAGCAAGCCCTTCCAAGAGTTAGAGGTGCTGATGCGGGTCAAAACCCACTTGCAATTACACCACCTGACAGAAAATCTAGAAGCACAGGTGGTGGCCCGTACCCAGGAACTGGAAAAGGCCCTGGCCCAGCTTCAACAATCGCGGCTGCAATTGATTCAGCAGGAAAAAATGTCGGCCATGGGCAACTTGGTGGCGGGGGTGGCCCATGACATCAATAATCCCCTTGGGTTTCTCCGGGGCAGCACCTCCAATATCAAGGAATATATGGGGGATTTATTGACCCATTTGGCCCTCTATCAACAGCATTATCCCGATGCGATCGCAGCCATTCAGGAGCACGCTGAGGAAATCGATCTGGAGTTCATCGTTAAAGATTTGCCGACACTGTTCACCTCGATGAACGAAGCCACGGCTCGGATTGCCAGCATCAGCAAAAATCTCTGCAACTTTGCCCGACGAGATTTGAACGATAAGGTCCTGATGGATCTCCATGAGGGCATTGACAACACCCTACAAATTCTGAAGTTTCGCCTCAAATCCCAAGGCGAACGTCCCCCAATCGACGTGGTCAAAGACTATGGTGATGTTCCCATGGTGATGGGATTTCCGGGGCAAATCAACCAGGTCTTGATGAATTTGCTGGCCAATGCCATTGATGCCATTGATGAAGGGCCATCCGACGCTGAGGCAGCCCCCAAAATTACAATTAAAACCATTACTCTGGCGGATCAAAATCTGATTGAGATTGTGATCTCGGACAACGGGGCAGGGATGAGTGATGAGGTCAAGGCCAAAGCCTTTGAGTATTTGTTCACCACCAAGGCCATTGGTCAGGGAACGGGCTTGGGGTTAGCGATCGCCCGCCAAATCATCGAAGAAAACCATGGGGGCCACCTCACCTTCAAATCCACCCTGGGGGAGGGCACAGAATTTCGGATCCAGTTACCGCTCCAGACCGATTAGGGGGGAGCCTCTTATGCCGATTGGGCAGAGTATTTGATACCGACAATGGCTGCTTGCTTGAATTAATGTTTTGGATTCTCTTTCGTCCATGTCCCCAGGTCGTCAGACAGCTATGAATTCATCCAGTCACTCCCTATTGGAGGGGGTCGCGATCGCGTCGAATCAATTGCTAACGGTGGCGGATCCCTATGAAGCAATCCAATCCGCCTTGGCAATCTTGGGCACTGCGATGGATGTTGATCGCATCTACATCTTTGAGAACCATGAACATCCCCAGACCGGGGAACCCGTGAGCAGTCAAAGATGGGAATGGGTGGCGGATGGTGTCATCCCTGAAATTGATAACCCAGAACTGCAAAATCTGTCCTATCCAACCATACTACCGCGCTGGTACCAGACCCTGTCTCGGGGCGAGCCGATTTTAGGGCTGATTAAGACCTTTCCGGATACAGAGCAATCGCTCTTAGAACCCCAAGGAATTTTGTCCATCTTGGTCGCACCCATTGCTATTCGAGAGGATTTTTGGGGCTTCATTGGCTTCGATGATTGCCATCAAGAACGGGTATGGGACTCTGCCACTAAGGCCACCCTGATGGCAATGGCCGGGAGCATCGGTGCTGCCGTGGGTCAGCGCCGGCTTGAGAGCCAATTAAAGCAACTAAATGAAACCCTAGAGCAGCGCATTGCCCTACGCACCTTAGAACTGCAACAGGCTAAGGACACCGCAGAAAAGGCCAGCCATGCCAAAAGCGAGTTTTTAGCTAACATGAGCCACGAGTTGCGGACCCCCCTCAACGGCATTTTAGGCTATGCCCAAATTTTGCAGCGATCGCCCCACATCGTTGACACCGATCGCCGCGGGGCGGAAATTATTCACCAGTGTGGGGCTCACCTGCTGACCCTGATCAATGACATTCTTGATCTAGCCAAAATTGAGGCCCGCAAACTAGAACTCAACCCCACCGCCCTCCATTTACCCTCCTTTTTGCAGGGGATAGTAGAGATTTGTCGCATCCGTGCGGATCAGAAGGGAATTGGGTTTGATTACCATCCCAGCGAACAACTGCCCGCCGGGGTGGTTGTCGATGAAAAACGCCTGCGCCAAGTGCTGATTAACCTCGTGGGCAACGCCGTTAAGTTTACCGATAGGGGGGGGGTAAGCCTGCGGGTAGAGGTACTTGAAGGGACGGCGGCGGCGGTCATCCTCCGCTTTACGGTTCTGGACTCCGGCATTGGTATCCCAGCGGAGAAACTGCCCCAACTGTTTCAAGCTTTTGAGCAGGTGGGCGATCGCCACCGCAATGTTGAGGGCACGGGTTTAGGGTTAGCCATTAGCCAGCGGATTCTTGCCCTCATGGGCAGCAAAATTCAAGTGCGGAGTGAACTGGGGCAAGGGAGCGAATTCTTTTTCACCGTGACACTGCCCCTCAGTGACGATTGGACCACCCAACGGTATCAACTGAAGGACACCCAAAGACTGGTGGGGTATAAACGCCTGGATGCCGCCACCCCCAAGCCCCGGCGGTGCAACCTTTTGGTGGTGGACGATCGCTGGGAAAATCGGTCAGTGCTGGTGAATTTGCTGCAACCCTTGGGCTTTACCGTGAGGGAAGCAGACAACGGCCAAGTCGCCTTGGCCATGATGGCAACCGAGCCCCCGGATTTGGTGATTACGGATCTGGTGATGCCCGTGATGGATGGCTATGGGTTTATACAAGCGGTGCGTCGCCATCCCACCTGGCGAAGTCTGCCCATCATTGTGTCCTCAGCATCCGTTTCTTCCCATGATCAGCAGGCGGCCCTTGACCAGGGGGGAGATGCTTTTTTGACCAAGCCCGTGGATGCCCATCAATTGTTTGAATTACTCCCGCAATATTTGCCCATTACCTGGGTGTTTGATCAGTCCCTCGGGCCGGACCAAGCGGTTTTACCGAGGCCAACGGCGGTGATGTTGCCGGATCCCGCCGTGCTAATCGATCTCTTCAATAAAGCCCAGGCTGGTGATATTAAGGTCCTACGGGAAGCCCTGAACGCGTTATTGGCCCAGGGCGATCGCTATGCTCCCTTTGTCACCCCGTTGCTGCACCTCGCCAGCCAATTTCAGGTGGAGGAAATTGAAGATTGGCTGCGGCTCCAACTGGCGGACCGTCCCCTCTCCCCCCATGCCCTTGATTAGACTGGAGCCCTCCCTATGCCTATGAAGTCTTCGGCTCCAAAGGGGGCAGCCCGCCCCGTCACCCGAACGCTGCCCCTGCGGTTGATTTTAATCATTCCATTCCTGCTGGAAATCACCGCTGCGGTGGGCATTACCGGGTGGTTGTCCATTCGGAACGGGCAGCAGGCGATCGCCGACGTGGTCAACCAACTCATGGATGAGGTGACCAATCGAGTCGATCAAAGGCTAGATCAATACGTTGAAAATGCGGCCCAGGTGGTTGAACTAAATGTGGCGGCGCTAGAGCAAGGCGTCCTAGATCTTGAGGATTTTGAGGAAACTGGAAACTTATTTTACCAGCAGGTAAACATCTTTGGGGTGAGCTATGTCTATTTCACCTCTGCCCAGGGTGATTACGTCGGGGCAGGCTATTGGGGGGCCAATGATCCCAACATTTATATTGACCACTTAGAAACAGACATCGATCCCCTCACCCATTCCTTTGTGCTCGATGAACAAGGGGTGCCGATCGCGGTAGAACCCTATGAATATGATCCCCTGTCAGAAGCATCCTATATTGAAAGCCTAGGGACGAAAGAAACCACGTGGAGCCACATTCATCCCTGGTCAGATTCTGAAGAAATTATCGCAGCTTCTCTGATTGCTCCTATCTATCAGACGGATGGCGAATATGTGGGCATCATCGCGGTGGATTTGGTCCTAGACTACATCGACGACTTTTTAGAATCCCTCAAGTTAAGCCCCAATGCCCGCGTGTTTGTGGTCGAAGCCAATGGCGATTTGGTGGCCAGTTCTGCCATAGAGCTGCCCTATATCTTAGTGGACGGCACCGCCCAACGCTTAAAAGCAGACGCTTCAGAGGACAGATTAATTCGCCAGACGGCCCAATTTCTAGACGCTGAATTTCCCGAAGCCTTTGGTGATATTGAGACGGTCCAAAAGTTTGAATTTCAAAGGGATGGCGATCGCCATTTTGCCCTCGTCACCCCCTGGCGGGATCCCTACGGCCTAGATTGGCGGGGGGGGGGGGTGGGGCCCCAATCGGACTTCATGGCCCAGATCCATCGCAACACCCGCAATACGGTAATGCTTTGCTTGGTGGCGCTGCTGGTGGCGATCGCCTTGGGTACCTACACGGCCCAGCAAATCAACACATCGGTTTTGAGCCTAGTGGCCACCTCCGAACGGCTGGCCACGGGGGATTTAACCGCCCATGCCCAACCCAGCGCCATCCACGAAATCAACGTGCTGGGGCGCACCTTTAACGCCATGGCCACCAAACTCCAGGGCTCCTTTCAGGCCCTATCGGCGGCCAATGCAGACTTAAAAACCCTCAACGAAACCTTAGAGGCTCGGGTGGCAGAACGCACCCTGGCCCTCCAGATCGCCAAGGAAGAGGCGGATAGCGCCAGCCAAGCCAAAAGTGAGTTTTTGGCCAACATCAGCCATGAACTCCGCACACCCCTAAACGGGATTTTGGGCTATGCCCAAATTCTGCTGCGGACTCAAACCTTGCCCGCCAAAGTGCTGCGGGGCCTGGAAACCATTTACCAAAGCGGCAACCACCTCCTGACCCTGATCAACGACATCCTCGATCTCTCGAAGATTGAGGCCCGCCGCCTAGACCTGCTGGCCCAACCTACCCATTTACCCGCCCTTCTGCAAGGGGTGGTGGCCCTGTGCGCCATCCCTGCCCAGGCGAAGGGCCTTGAGTGCCGATATCAGCCCAGTTCCCGACTGCCCATTGGGGTGCGAGTGGATGAAAAGCGCCTACGCCAGGTGTTGCTCAATCTGATGGGCAATGGGGTGAAGTTCACCGACACGGGCACGGTCACCCTCCAGGTGGAGGGCGTGAACCTGACCGACACCGAGGCTTCCCTGTTGTTTCAGGTCATCGATACGGGGGTCGGCATTGCTGAGGCCGATCGCGCCAAGCTGTTCCAAGCCTTTGAGCAGGTGGGCGATCGCCACCGCCAGCAGGCGGGCACCGGGTTGGGGCTGGCCATTAGCCAGCGGCTTGTCACCCTGATGGGGGGCACGCTTCGGGTCCAGAGTGTTGTGGGTCAGGGCAGTGAATTTTCCTTCATGGTGACCCTCCCCCTAACCAGCCCAGAGGAACTGCCCCTGCCCCTACTTCGCCAGCAAATTGTGGGTTATGAGGGTGCCCGTCGCCAGATTTTGGTGGTGGACGATCGTTGGGAAAACCGTTCGGTGTTGGTGAACCTCCTGGAACCCCTGGGGTTCAGCGTCCAGGAGGCGGACAGCGGCGAGGCGGCCCTGGCGGCGATGGCAGACCAGCGCCCCGATTTGGTCATCCTAGATTTAAACCTGCCGGGTTTGGATGGCTATGGCTGCCTCCAACGGATGCGGCAAACCCCAGACCTGGCGCAGTTGCCGGTGCTGATTTCCTCCGCTTCGGTGTCCCAGCAAGAACAGGCAGCGGTCCGCGATCTCAGCGGTGACGACTGTTTGCCCAAGCCCATCGACGCCGATCACCTGTTGGCCCTCCTGGCCAAGCATCTCCAGTTAACCTGGCTCACCACTGCCCCACCCACCCCCGAGCCAGAGACCGATACCCCCCCGCTCTGCCCCCCCCTGCCCA
>JAQCHG010000006.1 GCA_027619675.1 Cyanobacteriota bacterium | reverse complement strand
CAATCCCCCTTAACTGGGCAAACTGCACCGCCGTCAAATTATCCTCCGGCAACACATCCGCCTGCTCACCAATAACCGCCACCGGCACATACCAGCAGATCACCTGCTCCGAGTTCGGCACCGGCACCTCCATAAAATCCCACCCCGGAAACCTGCGCCGAAACCAAGCATGGCCCCGCCACCGATAGCCATAGAGCGAAAAA
Organism: Cyanobacteriota bacterium; assembly: GCA_027619675.1. Classification (GTDB taxonomy): domain Bacteria; phylum Cyanobacteriota; class Cyanobacteriia; order Phormidesmidales; family Phormidesmidaceae; genus PCC-6406. Next base: position 12,697 of record JAQCHG010000006.1, on the reverse strand, counting down.
ATTGTCACCTTGAGCTGCATCCGCTCATGGAACTCCCAGGCCCGTAGCGCCCCCGGCACCGGCGGCTGATTCACCCCAGGCAAGATTGCTCCCGTAAACGTCAACCGCCACTGCATCAAGGATGAATTGGGGCAGTTCACCTTCTCGAAAAAGCACCCCGGACCAAACCGTTCTTGAAAGGCTTTCAATCCTTGGCGAGCCACCTTACCCACCGTATTGGGATGAACCCCCGCCAGGGCCGCAAATTCCGTTGTCGTCAACCCCTCTCGGACATGCTGGGCCTGCCTTTGAGCCAATTCGAGGGCCTCGATCCTGTCCCTGGGCAAAGATGCTTGTGGCGTCATTCTAAATAAAAAAGCGACTATTTAAGCCTACTGAAAATATCGCTCAATGCCCCGGTATTCCGTAATTCTCAGAGATATTCTCTAAAGATAGCCTGATCCTATATATAGGCAGAATAGCCCTAAAAAAGCTGAAACCTTTATAGATCAATGCATTCAGATCAGGATGATAACAAGTTGCTATTCAAGGTATCGGGCGCAACCTTTGAAGCAATACGAGAATCCCTATATAAAACCACTTTTGATTCAGATCTATGTCTAATATACTTGAGATTAATCCAGCGCTAGCAGGGCCTCCTATGCAATCTATTCTGGGTACGCTGAGCTACTACGAGAAAGTCTTGGGTCCCGGCAAAAAAGACGCCTTCCAGCAGATCTGCTCAGCGATTCGGCGGGATTTGATGACCGGCTGGGGATTCCCGCTGCCGCCAAAGCGCTCGACTAAGACGGACCTGGCCATGCGCCAACAGACCCTAGAGCAGTTGCCGATTGAAAAGCTTTATGACTGGGAGATTGCCTTAGAAAAGGGATTTGACCGACTGGGGAAGACGGAAAAACAGCGCACGCCATCCCGGTCCCATATTCGTGGCTTCGTGCAGTGGTGCCTTGAGTCAGGCATTTTGGTGGACCCGAAACGCCATGAGGAAACGGTCAAGAAGGCCCCTGATTTCAATCGCAAAAAGCGGCCTAAGGCACGGCGAAACCCCTGCGATTTATCTCCTTACACGCTATCCGAAGCTCAACTGACACCAGCTTTGCGCCAGTCAATTGACGACTTTAAACGTTACCTCGTTGAGGATTATTACGAAGGGCGCATTAAAGGACCCGTGCGAAAGTCAACCTGGACACATCATCACCGTAATCTCTTGGGCATCTTGGGTTGGCTTCACTATCACTGTGAGGTGCCGCTATCGGAGCTGTCGTTGAATTTAATTGTGTCGCCTCAGGATTTACAGGACACCACAGCGGCGCAACAGGCGGCTCGGGAGTTTCGCAGCCTCATGTCAGGATTCTGGGTCTTTTTGCAGGGGCGCGGTAATTCGGCGGGCAGTATGGTCAAACACCTCTCTGCCCTGACTCGTTTCATTCAGTATCAGCATGTGGGAAAGTACGTCAATCTGCATGGCAATGACATTCCTGTGATGCAGGTGGTGCGGGAGCTGATCAACTACTACAACCAATGTCAGCAGGACGAGTTAGATCCGATTCCCTTTGAGTTCAAATGGCTGGAGCTGCCAGACTTTATTCAGCAGGTGACGCTGCCTAGCTTTAGCGCGACGGAGTATAAAACGCGCAGCGGGCAGATCCGCTCCCAAGCGGCGATTACCAGCAGCATCCAAGATGCGATTCTGTGGAGTTTGTTTTCCCTGATGCCCCCCCGGCGGGCGGGGGAATGGCGCACGTGCAAGCTGGCGATGAGTTGTGAGTTGGCGGAGAAGCCCCAGGACCTCCAGCCGGGGGATTGGATTTGGCCGTTGCCCCCGACCCGCTACACCAAGGCGGAACTCTCCTATGGCTATCTCACTCGACAGTATGTCTATCAAGATCCGGTGACGCAGGAGCGCTTTGGCAGCTACTTCGGCACCGCGCCACCGACGGGGCGGTATCTGGAACGGGTACCGCTGTGGTTTAAGCACACCCCGCGTCAGGCGGCGAAAAGTGGGGATTCCCATGGGCATCAGGAGGTTCTGGTGATGAACCGTCAGGTTTATCGCAATAAGACCCTCTACGATTTCCTGGAAGCTTATGTGATGGGCTATTGGCGGGACCGCTATGGCAATTGGTGCAGTTTGGGACAGAGTTTGACGGCACCCCATGACGGATTCCAATATTTTCCGTTGCGTTCGGCAATAGCGGCGGATGCGCGGACGGCTCTACCGGACGAGCCGGGCCAAATGGTGCCGCCGGTGTGGCTGTTTGTGGGGCGGGTGAAGGGCAAGCCCTATCGAGATGGCGATTTTGGTGGCAAGTTGGCCCGGGCGGCCTATCGGCTCTCGGGTAAGTTTGTAACGCCCCACCTGCTGCGGTCTATGTATGCGGTCTATGTCATTGAGACGGTGGGGGACCGCAGTACGCTGGCGTCGTTGGCGGTGGCGATGGGCCACATGCTGGAGACGCTGGACCGGGTCTATGACAAGCGGCGGTCGGACCGCAAGATGCGACGGGCGGAGCTGGTGTTGACGCCACATCTAGACCGGATCTGTGCGGGATTGCCAACAACGGTGCAGCGGTCGCAGTCTATGGATTTGAGCACGTTGGCGAGTCAGGTGCAGCAGTTGTCGCCTCAGCAGCGGCAACAGTTGGCGGCGCTGCTCTGAGGGGGCTGCTGAGCATTGGCTACGGATATCTAGAAACAAACGTATGGAGAAAGAACTATGAAAACGATGATTGAAATTAAACGATTGGATGTGGAGGGGGCGGATCTTGCGGTGGTGGGCATTGATGCCCAGCCGATTTTGATGGCGGCAGTGGCTCAGGTGCAGGCGGTGGCGGGGCGGTTGGCTCAGGGATTGCCGGGGGCTGAGGTGCGGACGGGGCAGATTTCGCGGCAGGAGGTTGAGGACTGGTTGGGGCTGACGTTGGCTCATGAGGTGGACTGGGATGCCTGGTTAGCGCAGGTGGATGGGGACACGTTGTTGGAACTTTTTGACCTGAAGTATGGCGGTGTTGATGATCCGTTCTATGTGAATGATGCGCCTTGCTCGATGGAGCTGTATTTCCAGGTCTATGGGTGTGGGGAGTTGACGGCACCGGAGTTGGTGGACCAGTTGGTGCGTCATCCCCAGACGGTGGTGACGGGGACGGTGTTGCAGCGGGATGTGGAGGCGCTTTTGGTGGAGTTGGGGATTCCGGTGACCACTGGGGTGATGGAACGGGTGCGGCAGTATACCCAGGAGTTGTTTGGCACCAGTGAGAACTTTCGGCGGGTGGTGCTGGAGATGGTGGGGGATTGGGCGCGGGTGAATCTGAGGCAGCCTTCTCCTAGCCTGAGTTGGGTATGAGTTGCCAATCACCCACATTGCCGAAAAGAGCCATTTTCGGCAATGTTCGCGAGTTTAGGGAACGACGTTTCAGGGGATGGGGGCATGGCGGAAGGAAGGGGCCAATCATCGTTTTCGGCAATGTTTGAGGCGGGGGGTAATTTGCCGCCGTTGAAGCCGAAAAATGCGGCGGTGCGATCGCGTGAGCACTTGACGCCGGATGAGGTGGAGTTGCTGATGCAGGGGGCGAAGGCGGTGGGTCGCCACGGGCATCGCGATGCAACGTTGATCATGCTGATGTATCGTCATGGCTTTCGAGTATCGGAGGCGATCGCCCTTCGCTGGGACCAAGTGGATCTCAAGGCGGGGTTGCTTCATGTGCAGCGGCGGAAGCGGGGGAACCCGGCGACCCATCCGCTGCGGGGGCCGGAGCTGCGATCGCTGCGGCAGTTGCGGCGCGATTACCCTGAGACGCCCTATCTGTTTGTGACGGAGCGGGGGGGACCGATGACGGCGCGCACGGGACACCACATCATTCAGCGGGCGGGGGAGGTGGCGGGGCTACCATTTCCGGTACATCCCCATCAGTTGCGCCATGCCTGTGGCTACTACCTGGCGGCGAAGGGGCAGGATACGCGGGCGATTCAGGCGTATCTGGGGCACCGCAACATCCAGCACACGGTGCGGTACACGGAGTTGTCGCCGGGGCGGTTTAAGGATTTTTGGCAGGATTAAGGTTACTTTTTCAGGCAAACCAACAGGTGTTCACGCGCCCGAGTTGCAGCAACATAGCGTTCACATTTATCGAGTAGCGGAGCTGTCTCCAGGTCATTCATTACATCAGTCTGTCCTGCACAGGCCATCGCGATCGCCTTGAACTCCAGCCCTTTAATCCGCTTCATCGTTCCTAAACGCACGCCAGGTTCTTCGGCACCGGGATCTTCCTGGCGAGGTTGCAAGACGAAGGGTTTCAGTCCTTCAGCTTGAAGAGTTGTGATGATGTCGGGTTTGTCATTCGCGTAAACTACGCAAATTTCATGGGTAGCACATTCCCCGGTAGCCACTAAGTCCTTAATCCAATGGGTAATGAGCTGAGCCTCTTCCTGGGGATCTGCACAGTGAAGGATGTCAGGGTTTGGGCCAGTAAAGACAGAGCGATCGCCCACCCTGTTAGTGTTTCCATCATCCAGATCATCTACCATAAGCCCGCTCAGAATTTGCTCAGCGTAGCGTCGAATCTGCTCGCTGGTGCGATAGTTCACCTTCAAGCGCCTTGAGCGTCCCCGGACTTCAATCCCGGCACGACTCAAGGGAACACGATTGCGATAGATGCGTTGATGGCCGTCACCAGCTAAGCACAAGGGATTGGAAACTCCTGTCGAAATCGGACTCAGGGCTGCTAGTAACTTTAGGCCCTCCAGGCCAAAGTCCTGAACCTCATCAGCTAAGACATGACGGTATTGAGCAAAATTGCCCTGCTCCACCACCATACGAGCCTGGTGAACCACCCCTTCGAAGGTCAGTAAATTACGCTTGAGCAAGGCTCGCCTAAAGGCTTTGAAAATAGGCCAGGCAGCTCGCCTTTGCTTACGGCCTAAGCGGGGTCTACCCGTGCGCACAGTGGTGAGATATTCTTCCTCGGTGTCAATGCCGTTGGCATCAATGACTAGGGTGAACTCCTCTTGCAGCTCTTGCTTGGAGAGCGGCAAATCAATGATGTCTGGTTGATTCCAGACATCATGCCAAATTTCTAGTTGTTCTTCCAGAGAAGCTATTTGTCCTTTCCACCCCCCCCGTTGGCAAATGCTACGGGCGAGTTGATTTAAATGGGTGACCTCAATGCGATCTGCCACAGTTGGATTGAGGCGTTGTATTGCCCCTTTGAGGGTAATGGCAAGGTTGGTTGAAAAGGTTACTAGCAGCAGGGTGGCCCTAGGATTTTCTAGGGTTTGAGCCAAATGTACGGCCCGATGCATGAGCGCTACGGTTTTTCCGGTGCCTGCGGCCCCAGTGATGGCCATGGGGCCATTGACCGTCCACTCCACCAGTGCCCGCTGACGGGGATGGAGAAAAACACGCCACTCCTCCAGGGTGCCCCCTTGCAACATGGCTCTGAGCGCATCTTCGCCCTCCACAATGACGAGATCACGATTAGGCCGTTGGGCTAAGTGGGAGAAGTCTCCAGGACTGGTAATCCCAGGGGACGGCGGCGGCGCAATATCACTGCCTAGGGTTTGGGCCAGGGCCTCATCTAGGGGCAGCCCTGCGGCGTAACCGATCAACACCTCCCCACATTCATCTGGCAAGTAGGGCAGTAAAACCTCAAGGTCGTAGTCACTACGAACCTCTCGCACGGAGGGAATCAAGGCGGAGGGCACCCCCGCCTGGAAGAGTTCCTCATCAGAGAGCGCTTGCAGGGGATAGGTGTTCTCCGGCAAGTAATGATCTGGGCTGGGGGTTGCCGCGATCGCGGCCTGGGTTTCTACCGTGTCAAAAATCTGGAAGGCCCCAGTGCTGCCGTGGACTTCAAACTGTTTATTTTTGGCCCAGTCGTAGGCGCGATCGTGGGCATCAATGTGGACCAGAAGAAAGGTGTCGCCTTTTTCGGGAGCAATCACGATGGCCCGATAGCCATCGGGTAAATCTGCCCCCCGCACCTTTTCATCCAGCATGGTTTCTTTGAGACCATGGAGGCCAATGGCTGGATCGTAGGGGTCAAGCTGGAACTTCTCAATGAGTGTGCCAACCTTCTTTTGGACCTTGATGGGCAGTTTATAGAATCGCTTTAACACCCGGGCGTGCATCATCAGTTGGGCCATGGCTTTGCTTCCCTCCTAGGTGTTGAGTTGGTCAATGAGGGGCTGTAAGCCCTGAACTTGGATATCGTCGGCGGTGAAGATCTGCCACCCCGCCGCTTGCCAAGCTGAACTTAGGGTCACTTGGTCACCCGCCAGCACGGCGATGGGCTGGGCACGATCGCCCCAAGCCAGTTCCGCGATCGCATCCTCAGCAATCTCGTCGTTCTCATAGGCAGCCTGGGGTAATGGAACGCCTGCTGAGGCCAGCGCATCGACTAGATTGTGGAACGAAGCAATGACTTCTGCCCGAATATCAGCCCAGGCACCATCGGTGGCGTGGGATGCCGCAATTGGCACCCCATCCGGAGCAATGCCCGCCGCCACTTCAGAGGTGGTGAAGAACGTAAAGGCATCACAGAATTGGAACAGGTTGATACAAGCGAGGAATCGCCGCCAACGGGGCCGATAGGTTTGGGCAGCGAGGCGCTCGTCCTCGCTATCCCCTAAGCGGGCCGTGACCCGCACTTGGTCACGGCGGTTAGATAAACACGCTTCTAGAGTTGAAAACGTCAGCACATCCTGTCCAGAACTGGCTTGAGGATTGCAGACCCAAGTGCCGTTATCTACGGCCTCTGGCGGGGCAAAGTCTTGCCCACGACACCAGGTCTCCAGGGTTGCCATCAGTGCTGTTTCGTTATGGCTGCGGTGGGCAGCCAACATTTCCAAGGGAAACGCAGCGGCAAAATGAGCTAGGTCTTTCCAACCAGCTACCCCAGGGCGATCAATAAAGGCTAATAGCTGTTGCCAGCCATTGCCGACGGCCTGTTTGCCTGAGGGCATAGGTCTGCCTTGGCTGTAAGCCGCGTTGGCTATGTATTCTACTTTGCTGGCCACACCAGCGGGCACCACGGTAAAGCCATCTGGCCCCGATTGCTGTACATCTTCCCAAGTCAAGTTCCACAGGTGATAGCGACCCGACTGCAAGATGGCCCGGCGCTTCTGGAGATCGTCTGCCAATCGATTGGTGGTGACATGGAATTCAAAGCCATCGGTGAAAATCGCCACCGGTGCGATCGCATCATCATCGACACAGCGAAGTAAGAAGTCAGGCTGACAGGGCAGTGGAACCCCTTGGGCGGGGCCAAGCTTAGGTTGCAACTCTAGTTCCCAGGTCCGGTTGGGGTTAGGCAACGTAAAGCGAAAGCCCACTTTCCCGCGCACGAGGTTCTTCTCCCAAGTGCCGGTGCAACCTTGCACCCAGTCTTCGAGCTTACGCGCAAACTCCCGCTCTAGCAGACTGCCAAATAGGGAGGTGTTGGGAATATCCGTGAGTTGGGTCCGTTCCGCCCGCCGTTGGCCCGCCTCAATTAACTGCTGGAGGAGTTGAATCCCCCGACTGCGGCTGACTTGGGCGGCGCTGTAGCGCTGGGAATAGGTCCGCACACAGCGATAGCAGCCATCTGTATCTTGGGTCTCATCTGCCCGCATCCGGCCACATGAACAGGTTTCCATCGCCGCCAATGCCAGTTGCATCACCGCCATAATGCCTTCGCCAGGGCGACCAGACGGGTCTTGTTCTTGAAAGAGGGTTTTGAGATAGCCTGTCCCCCCCGGCACCCGATCCAACATGACCAAGTAATCTCGCTTCAGGTTATTTTCCCCATCGGGTAGCTGCTGAGGAAAAATATCTAGGTGGCTGGGGTCCCCCTCAAACCGGAGGCGCAGCCCCAGGGACAGGCAAGCCCGCAGGGTTTGAATATCGTCCTCCGTCATGGGGGGTAACAGGAGCCGAATCGCTTCAGACTTGATTTCGCGATAGAGGTAGACCGGGACGGCTTTGTAAGGATTAAGGGTGCGGCCCTCCGCTTTCGCCTTATCGGCTCGACGGCGGGCAGAGCAACTGCGCCGATGGATGAGTTGATCCAGGGAACGATGGGCAAGGGCGACGATGCCGCAGTCGGCACAGACGGCAAAGCCCTCCTCTGGGGCAGGCCCATCGGGGCCAAAGGCAACTGTCCCTTTGCCTTCGGCATAGCCCACGTTGACATCCCGCAGGATGACTGCCGCCCGGTATTCAATGCCAAAGGGTAACCCCGCTTCCCCAGTGGCTCCAGTCGGGGCATCAACGGTGAGATCAAAGCTGTAGCAGCGTTGGTAAAACAGCGTTTCCCGTTCATCGGAGCGATCGCCCGATAGGCTCTTGTAATGCTCCATGACTGAGATGGCCTGCGATCGCGAAAATTCAACGAAGGTCCGGTGTTGCCCAATATCCACCTGACTGTCAGAGGCACCGTCGTAGCCACATTGAGGGCAGGCGGGCACGGCATCCTCACGGGTCAGGTCACTGGTGGGACGCATATGGCCACATTCGCCACAAATGGCCCAGGTTTCCGTCAGGGGTTCTTCCCGGCTGCCAATGCCAATTTGCTGAATTTCGAACTGCCGCTTATGGGTGTAGAAATGGTTGTGGGGAGCCAGTTCCCGCAGAGCACTGGCGGCGGGGCGCACCACTTCGATAGGGGGAATCGGCTCATTCGCCCTGCGGTGGCGGTTGTAGACAGACCCGTAAAACCGCACCCCAGACTCTGGAAAGGCGTAGTTTGGCAGCAGTCCATTGTTGGTCAACAGTTCCAGCGTGGTGGTGCGGGCCAAACTGGTCTGTCGCCCTTTCAAAACCCGGAGTTCGTCTTCAATTTCCTGTCGGGCCTCCACTTCATGCTCATCCAGCTTGGCCCGTTGGTCCTGGAGGCGGCGACGGGCATTGTCGATTTCCTGCCGTTGTCGGGCAAATTCCTGGGCCACCCGGCGCATTTTCTCTAGCAGCCGTTCAGTGGTCGCCTCTTCTCGAAAGAGTTGCTCAGTATCGGGACGAATATCCGCCACAAAACGGTTCAGGAAAGCCCGTTGCAATGATGTTTCTTGGAGGGTCACCCAGGCCATCATGCGGGGCAGATGACCGTCAGGGCTATCCATATCTTGAACAAACCGGGTGCCGGAGGGGGGAAGCTCCTGGAGTTGCCCCGTTTTGGTAGCGGAGTCGAAGCAGTAGGCCAGGTATTGCCGCACCAGCACGGCAGCCGCATCCACCCAGCAACCGGGTGGGTCTACCTTCCCCCGCAGCATTTCTGCCGGTCGGCCATAGAAGAACAGGTCGTGGGGTTGGTGGTTAATCACGGACACGATCAGGGCCGTCCCCGTCGATCGCCCTGCCCGCCCAATCCGTTGCAGGTAGCTGGCGGTCGTCGGGGGGATAGAGCACAGCATGGTGTTGGACAAATCCCCAATGTCGATGCCCATTTCTAGGGTGCTGGTACAGGTCAGCACGTTGGGGTCATCGGCATGGTGGTTCAGGGCAAAGGATTTTTCCAGCGTTTCTCGTTCGTGGGTGGTCAGCAAGCCGGTATGCTCGTTGGCGACCACTCGCCGCAGCGCCCCTTTGCGATAGCGATCCTGGTAGTACTGCTGGCGGGGGGTAAAGGAGGTGAGGTGATATTTCCCCTGGTGGGCGCTGTATTCCAAGCTGGGAGCACCTTCCCAAAGACTTGCCTCTGTGGCTGGGCGCACCAGGGAGCGGCCCGTTACCGAGCAGATTAACGGTACGCCTTGGGGCACTAGGCGCACCTTAGCCGGATTGATGGCGTATAGGATTTTGCCGCTGTCGCTATGGAGTCGCTGGAGCAGCCCAGCGGCTTCAGCTTTGTCATAGAGAAGTTTGAGAAGATCGAGGGCTTCGACTTCCCCCATGGTGGGGTGGTTGAGCACCCGCAGGGTCCAGCGGATGTGCCAGGGTTGGGTGTTGCCGGAAGTAACGCCCAGGATGTGGTCATGATGACGATCGCCCCGAGTCGCCATTAATCGGGGCCGGAAGCGATTAATGGGGGGGTGGGTCTCCCGCTCTGGGATGAAGCGACCGAAGGGGGATTTACCCCAGTAATTGTGGCGGGCGTAGTCGATCAGATAGGGATGCCCCAGGGCACCCCGCAGACGATAGCGGTGGAGAATGCCCAACAGCCAGCGGCAGAAGGTATCAATGGGCAGTTTCGTCAGGCGGGTATCTACCCCCTCCACGCTATCCCGCAGGTCGGCGACGGTGGCCATGATGGCGTTCCAATCCCAGGCGACGCAGGCGGTGCCGGTGGACTCTAGGGTGCGGCCTCGCAACAGCATCAGGCCAAATTCGCTCGTGGCCTGCCAAGTGAGGCGATCGCGCACTGCATTGAGCAGGGCTGAGGGCGGTTGGGTTTGGTTGCTATTGCGATAGTTCAGGTAGTTGGGATAGTCGGCCAGATCGGGGGGTAAGAGAGCCGCGATCGCAGCCTTCAGATTGCCGGGGCGACCCACGGCGGCGGTACTCCACCACTGGAGCAGGCGATCACCCACGTCGGGTAACGGCATACCCTCGCTACCCGATGCCTCAATCACCCGTTGCAGCGCGGTGCGGAAGGAAAAGTTGTAGGTGCGGGCGGAGAGAAACCCGGCCCGATGGGAGGCATCCTGCACGCTGTCGGTAAAGGCCAGCAGTTTTGGATCGCTATTGAGCATGGAACCAAACAGCTCATCCACCATGACGCTGGAGAGGGTGGCGGAGCGGGAACCCATGATGAACAGACTTTCCTGGGAGCCGCAGCAGGGACAGGTTTGCGCACCAACGAGTTGCTTTTTGTCCTTATGCTTCACTTCGTCCACGGTGTCGCTGAGGGCAACCCGAAAGCGGGCACTGCTATCGGTGAGGGGGCAAGGGCCTTCCCCCCGCCGCACCACCAAGCTAGTAGGGTGAAGGTACCAGTCCCCCAGCAGGTGCTTTTGCTCCCCCCCGGTCTGCTGCATCTGCTGCTGGCTGACGGTGCCCTGGGTATCGGGCATGAGGATAACAATTTTGGGGTCGCGCCCAGGCCGACCCGGACGCTCGAAAAAGCCTTGATAGATGGCTTTGATGTCGTCCGTGAGCTGAAAGCCGTAGACACCCTTGGCACCAATGGCGCTCTCTTTTTGGGGGTCTTTCAGACCGACCCAACCGGAGGCACCACACTCACTGCATTGAAAGGCGGGCAACATGCGTTGATCACCCTCGATGCGTTCATCCAGCCAGCCAAATTTGGGCTGGTCGGTGACGTAACGACCCAGGCGGGTGAGTTCTCGAATCCAGAGTTGCACCTGGGTGGGCACCAGGGGAAAGGCGCGACCACTGCGAATTTCCTTGGCGCGGGCCACCAGGGCAAAAAAGGAGACCAAAATCCAGCGGCGGTCTTCGGGGTCTGTGATCAGCAGGAAGTCCCAGGTCTGGGTCGCCACCTGATCAATCAGGGTGGCCCAGTTGAGGGCATCGGTGCCGCTGTGTTCGTTGATGTCAAAAATCTGCAACAACTGCTTGAACAGCTTGGTCCGGCGCAGCCATTGCCCCAACGCCACTTCCCAAGCTTCTAGGGTTGTGGCGTTGGCGGCATCATCGGCCAAGGTGGGCGCTTGCCACAGGTGAGTCTGGCGGCGGGTATAGGCGATCGCGTCTTCATCGGGGCGAGGGTGACAATCTGCCACATGGGGCAACTTCACATCGATCAGTTGATTTTCTGGCAGGGTGAGTTCTTCAACGGAGACGCGATTTTCTGGAACGACGGCATCAGACGAAATGTCTTCCTCAAAGAGTTTTTGGGCAAAGTCGGCGAGGCGATCGCCCCCGGTTTGGGTGGCGTCGGCAATCTCTCGGCCCAGGGCGCGATCGCCGCGATCGCGATCGTCCATGGTGGCGCTAGTGCCAACGACGCAAAGCTGCCCTTTGGGAATGTCTAGGCGTTCTTTCAGACGGCGGATCAAACAGGCGACATCGGCCCCCTGGGCACCGTCGTAGGTGTGCAGTTCATCCAGCACCAGGTATTGCAGGGTGCCGGGTTCGTTGAACCGCCACAGCCGCTGATCCTGGGGGCGCAGCAGCAAAAAGTCCAACATTTTGTAGTTGGTGAGCAGGATGTCGGGGGGGGCGTTGAGTTGGGCTTCGTGGCTGGTGATGCCGTGGTCTGGCCCCATGCGCGTGGTGCCGTGGTCTTGGGCGCTGGGGTTGGCGGGGTCGTAGCGTCCGGTGTAAGTACCCACGCGCAGGCCCGCCGCCTTCAGGGTGGGGTCGTTCCAGAGGGTTTTGGCGAAGCGTTTTTCCTGGTCGGTGGCGAGGGCGTTCATGGGGTAGAGCACGATCGCTTTGATACCCCGCTGTCCGGCTTGTTTCGCCCGCAGGCAGTGGTCGAGGATGGGGTACAAAAAGCACTCGGTTTTGCCAGACCCGGTGCCGGTGGTAATCAGGGTGGGTTGGGGACGGTGGCCGTTGGCGCTGTGGAGCCGTCGCCAAGCCCGACTCTGGTGGCGAAAGGGACGAAAGGGGATGGGGAAGCTGAAGGGGGGCTGGTAGGTGTCGTCCGCTAGGCGAAAGGGGCGTTTGAGCTGGACCCAGGGGCCTTTGAAGATGCCGCTGTCGGGGTCTTGAAGGAAGCGATCGAAGGCGCGGCTGACATCGGCGTCGCAAAAGTCGAAGGTGGATTGCAGGTAGTACAGAACTTGGCGACGGATGTTATCGGCGAGGTGGGCTGGG
>JAQCHG010000005.1 GCA_027619675.1 Cyanobacteriota bacterium | reverse complement strand
CCCCCTAGCTATGCCCCCATCCCCCAAAATCCACACCTATACCCTGGCCGTCACCTGGACGGGCAACCAAGGCCAAGGCACCGCCCACTACCGCAGCTATAGCCGTAACCACGACATCGTGGCCCCCGGCAAGGGGGCGATCGCGGGCTCCGCCGACCCCGCCTTTCGGGGCGATGCCAGCCGCTACAACCCCGAGGAACTGCTGGTGGCCACCCTCTCTAGCTGCCACATGCTCTGGTACCTGCACCTCTGCGCCGAGGCGGGCATTGTGGTCACCGCCTACGGGGATAGTCCCGTAGGCACCCTGGCGGAAACCACCACCGGAGGCGGTCACTTCACCGAGGTGGTGCTAAAACCCCAGGTCACCCTGGCCCAGGGGGATAGGCAACGGGCGATCGCCCTCCATAGCCAAGCCCATCACCTCTGTTTTATTGCCAATTCCGTCAACTTCCCCGTCTACTGTGAGCCCACCGTTGAGGTTTGCACGCCCTCGCCCTGAGGGGAGGGGAATATCCAGAACCGATGCTGATATGGCGATCGTCGCCCCAGCGAGTGCAGCACGGCGTCCATTGGTCAACTGTTTCTTAGAAAAGATAGTTCCAATTCACCGCAACTTCATAGACATCAGGAAACGGCCAAGGCTCAGTGATGTCACAGTCTTGTCACGATTGTTCCCGATGATCAAAGTCGGAGTTCTGTATCTATGTGCCCTTCAGGTTGTCGTATTCTATTGTGTCTATCCCGGCAACATCCGCCGCCGATAACACAAACCATAAAAAAGAAGCTGTAGGATCAGGTTTTCATGGCCGTCTCCCTATTTAGAGAAATTCCCACATTTTTAATTCTAGCTGGCACCGTCACCATGCTGGCTTCGATTCACAAAACTCGGGTTTTGTTGCGTCTCTTTGATCCTAAACATATCCCCATAAACTGGAGAATTTTGTATTCCCTCATGATCATGTTCCTGGGGGGATATTCCTTAGCTGCTTACTTAACCTGGAGTCAAAGCGCCAGTTGGGTAACCCTACTAACAGGTCTGGTCTTTTTCGGCGGATCCTTTTTTGTGTTGTTCAGCGTCAGCACCTATCACCAGACCCTCAAACACCTCTTGCATTCCAAACAAGAACTCAAGCAAGCTAAACAGCGGGTTGAAGATTCCTTAGCTCGTCTGCAACAGGTGCCCACCCTCATTCACACCGAAAAGATGGCGGGCTTAGGGCAAATGGTGGCGGGCATTGCCCACGAAATCAACAATCCTGTCAACTTCATCCATGCCAATATTGCCCCCGCCAAAGATTATATTCAAGACTTAATCGATCTGGTGGAGCTTTACCAAGCTGCCTACCCTCAGCCCACCGCTGATATTCAGCGACATCTATACCAAATTGATGTTGATTTTCTTAAGCAAGATTTGCCCAGATTGCTAAAATCCATGGGCAATGGATCCCAGCGAATTACAGAAATTGTGGGCAGCCTCAAACATTTCTCCCGTATGGATGAAGCCATCCTCAAGACGGTGAATCTCCATGAGGGCTTAGACAGTACCTTGGTGATTTTAGAGCATCGACTGCGGGCGAAAGGCACGCGATCGCCCATCCAAGTCAACCGTCAGTATGGGGATATTCCCCCCATCACGTGCCATGCCGGGGAAATTAATCAGGTGTTTATGAACATTCTGGTGAATGCGATCGATGCCCTAGAAGAAGCCATGGATAAAGATGGGTTACAGAATCCACAAATTGATATCCACACCAGTTGTAATGCGGAATTTGCCACCATTTGCATCCGTGACAACGGTGGCGGAATTCCACCCACCGTTCAAAAAAAGCTCTTTGATCCCTTTTTCACCACTAAGGCTGTGGGTAAAGGGACAGGGCTCGGCCTTTCCATTAGTTACCAAATTATTACCCAGAAACACCAAGGTCACCTGCAATGCGTCTCTGAACCGGGTAAAACTGAATTCACCATTGCCCTCCCCTTAGCTAGGTACACGTCCTAGGCATTCCCCAAATTCCTGCCGACCATTTGGCTGCGTCAAGTTACTGATTAAGAATGCTTGTTCTCCATGATCTCTGACTCCCTTAGCACTGAAGATCTAGCCGCCCCAAAAGCACCCAAACGTTTTTTCCCACGCCTCACCGATCATTGGTTTTCCCGTCTAGGGCCTCGGTCACTCCAGCAGAAATTGATTTTGGGGTATGGACTCGCCTTTTCTGTATCCATCGTCGGCATTGTCATCGGCAAGACTGTTGCAGATGATGTTGAGCAGCGAGCCATTGAAATTCAGGCAGAGGCAACGGAGGATGTCGAGAATATCAGTGCTTTGAAATCCAGCCTGCTGGAACTCATCGTGGCTGAATCACACCTTCTGGCTCTGCTAGAGCAGGATGAATCTACGGCACCTGAACGGATCCGGGCCGAGATTGCCCATTTGTTTACAGTTCACCAGACCCTACGTCGGCGATGGCAAATATTTAAGTCTGAAGATGAATTTCAATATGTAGCCAATCCAGAAACAGCCAACACCGTAACGGAGGAGGAAGCCATTATTGCCGGTCGCATCTTGGCTACCTACACCGACACCTTAGATGAGTATATCCAGGCAGTTGATGCCATGTTTGATCGCATCAGCCTCTCAAACCTCCAAGCAGAAGATTTGGATACTTTGCCAGAGGAAATTCGTCTTCTGCAAAGAAATAGATTCATCGCAGAGATAGATCGGTTCATCATTGACATTACAAACTTGGCGGCTGCCACCGAGGAAGAATATGCTGAAGCAACAGAAAAATTCCGTGAAGCAACCCATACAAGGTTAAGAATTCTGCTGGTCAGTACACTTCTTTCTGGGTTACTGGGGCTCATGCTGGTAACAATAATCAGCCGATTTTTACTCCGCCCCCTGGACACCCTGACCACCACTGTTCAAAAGTCGATTCAAGAGGCCAATTTTGATCTGCGGGTGCCGGTCATAAACCGTGACGAAACTGGGGTGCTATCCCAATCATTCAACGTTTATATGGACTTTGTCTCCAAGCTACTCTCAGAGCGAGAGAGCGCCAATCAAGAGTTGCAAAACACCCTCACAGAGTTACACCGCACCCAGGGCCAAATTATTCAAAGCGAGAAAATGTCAAGCTTGGGGCAATTGGTGGCAGGGGTTGCCCATGAGATCAATAACCCCGTCAACTTTATCCATGGCAACCTGAGCCATGTGCGCACCTATGCAGAAGATTTGCTGGGGTTATTAGCCACTTACGAACAGCACTACTCCCATCCGGTAGATGAGGTTCAGCATACGGCTGAAGCCATCGATCTTGATTTTCTTAAGACGGATTTACCTCAGGTGCTGGATTCTATGAAGTTGGGCAGCGATCGTATCCGCGAGATCGTGTTAGCCCTGCGTAATTTCGCCCGTCTGAACGAGGCGGAGATCAAGCCCGTAGATATCCATGAAGGCATTGACAATACCCTGTTGATTTTGGGCCACCGACTCAAGGCCAGCCCCGATCGCCCCAGTATTGAGGTAGTGAAAACCTATGGGCCATTGCCCCAGGTGGAATGTTGCCCTGGGTTAATCAACCAGGTGTTTATGAATATTTTGTCTAACGCGATTGATGCCCTAGAAGACGCCCACAGTCAGTCTCATCCCGCCCACCAGACAACCCGCAAAATTACCGTGCAGACGACCTGCTTACTCGATGATTGGGTCGAGATCGCGATCGCGGACAATGGCAATGGCATTACCCCCGCACTCCAAAAGCGGATTTTTGATCCGTTTTTCACGACCAAGCCTGTGGGTAAAGGCACGGGTATGGGCATGTCCATCAGCTATCAAATTGTCACCGAGCGCCATGGGGGACGCTTACGGGTTGAGTCCAGCCCCGGTCAGGGCACCCAGTTCACCATTCAGCTCCCCATTCGCCACCCCTTTCCTGTGGGCTAGGGGTTTGTTAACGCTGAAATTATGAACCGGAGGTCCATCAGACAAGGTTCCTTGGGGTGTCCTCGCCACAGACAGATCGAACGCTGACGTAACCGTCCCCTTCGACTCCGCTCAGGGGACATTCTGTCCGGGTTGTGGCTTTCTCGTCCCCAGACGCTCCGCGTGGGCGGAGCCTGCCTGAAAGGCATACGACTTCGCTCAACCCTCAAATCCTTGCCGGATAAAGAGTCTAGCTGATTGAGCGGAGTCGAAATCAGCGGCGGGTGTGAAGTTTGATTAGTCCCGGTTACTTAAATCAGGCTGAGCTTGCCTAAGGCGGTGTTTTCAGACAGCAGGTAAGTGGCCATCTTTTCACCGACAGGCCTTGAGAAGAAATAGCCCTGCATTTTCTGGCAGCCAATTTCCCTTAGGATTGCCAACTGCTCTGGAGTTTCAATGCCCTCGGCAATCACATCAATATCTAGCCGTTCTGCCAAGGCTATGATCATTTCACTCATCAGCCAATTTTGGCCAATGATGAACGAACGGTCGATTTTGAGGGCATCAAAGGGCAGGTCTTGGAGTCGGCTCAAGGAAGAGTAGCCCGTCCCAAAGTCGTCTAAATACACTTTGATGCCAAGGGCTTTCAGGCGTTCAATATTCTTGAGGGCACTCTCCTCATTGCTAATCAATGAGCTTTCTGTCACCTCTAGCTTCAAGGTTTCTGGACAGATGACATAGCGATCGAGGATTTCCTCAATGGCTGCGCTCAACCCGGCCTCTGCCAGTTGGATGGTGGAGAGGTTGATACTCATCAAGAGTGGCGCTTCGGTGGGAAAGGACTGTTGCCAAGTGCTGAGTTGTTGGCAAGCTTCCTCTAGCAAGAACAGACCTAAATCCTTAATAAATCCACTTTTCTCGGCTAGGGGGATGAATACCGTTGGGGAAACAACGCCCTTGGCAGGGTGACGCCAGCGGGCCAGGGCTTCGAATCCCACAATCTTTCCGGTTTGAGCCGCGACAATGGGTTGATAGTTAAGAAAAAATTCCTGACGTCTTAAACCACCATATAAATCATTTTCCAATTGTAAATGCTCAATATCTGTGGAAGAAATCGTAGCGGGCAATGAAAAATTTTGATGTTCTAGTAGATTTGTCAGCCGGGTGAGACGATTGGCTGAACCAATCGCCATATTTAAGAGTTTCAGCCCTTCCTCAGACAGATTGCTGATCTCTTGATTTTCAAGAATCTTCAAAACGCCATAAATGGAGGTTAGAGGCGTGCGTAACTCGTGGTAAATCAGGGTATTGACATCCTCAATTTGCTCAAGCGCGTACTTTTGCTCGACACGATCGTCAGGTATAGATGCCATGGTAGAACGCATAAAAGGGGTCGCAGAATCGAGGCAATGCCGTGTACAACGGAATTAGGACAGCTCTGGGATAGCTAAAATATCCCAAGGTACTTAGAGTACTATCCCACCTGCTGACGTCGACTCCGTTCAGCCAGCAGGTGGGATGGTCACCTAAGACATCTCGGCAAAACCTGTGGGTTGACCTATGACTGGATTCCCTTGAGTTGGGGATGATGGCTGAGAGGGAGCCCGCGATCGCAGCGCCTTCCAGAGGTAATAGTTAGCGTTATCAACTGTAATACATAGAACATTGCCTTGATCAGCCAGGTCAAAACTGGTTTGATAGGCACTGAGGCGGTCTTGCATTGAGAAACGTCCGACTAGGGTGTAAATTTCACCGTTGTGAAACATCCCTGTTTGGATCCCCTCCTGCCAATAGGAGAAGCAACGGACGACATCCTGCGAGATGACTGTTGGGAGCATAACCTTCACCGATCCCTTGAAGGGGCATGCTGTTGGGAGCAACTACCTCCATAAACTAGGGAAACAATGTGACAGGTCTGTGACAGCCCCATAAACTGTCCAATCCAGATTGTGACACAGGGGCCGATGGTGGTTCTGCGCCCGCTGTAGCGATGAAGTCTACAGGCCCTAAAGTCCCAGCAGCGATCGCAATTTTGCCTCTTCGGGGGGGGAGGGCAGGCGATCGCCCCGTTCCCAACGGCTAATCAGACTGCGATCGACCCCAATGCGGGCCGCCAGTTCCGCCTGGGTCCAGCCCTTGGCCTTGCGCTGTGCCCGCACCTGATCCGCTGTAAAGGGGGCCTTGGCGGGGATGGCCTTGAGGGCCTTTTTGGGCAGGGCAGAGGATTCGCTCAGGGTGAGCAGGCTTTGCCAAGCGGGGCGAATGGTGATGGTGGCGTTGAGCAGATATTCAAAATAGCCCTTGGGTTTGCGGTGGCCCCGTTCTGCCTGGTAGTCGGCCTTGAGGTAGTCGGGGTAGCCTTCACCGTAGTCGATGTTCCACTCTAATTTTGACAGCAGCCGTAGGGCGTTGATCCACTGGTTGACCAATTTGCGGCACTTGTCGCGATCGGTTTTGGCCGCCTCAATTTCTGAGATGGGCAGCACCGCCTTCAGCAGGGTGAGGACGCGATACTTGCCACTAGTGTGGCCGCGACTGTTGACCACCAGATAGATGGCGAGGCGCAGGGCCAGCTCATCGTGTAGGGGATCGATCGCCGTCAGAATGTTTTTGGCCACATAGCCGTATTGATAGAGGGCGGTATTGACCTTAGCCCCCGACTTGTTCAAAAAGGTAGAGGTCCAGATCCCCGGCTTCACCTCCAGATAAATTTCGTCCAGCCCTTCGGGGCCATCCCCTTCTGAAAACAGGTCTAACTGCTTGCGGCGCTCTGTCTTAATGGCGATCGCCCACATCTGCCCCGACAGGTCCGCCTCAATTTCCTTTTTGCCCCGGTGTTCAATCCATTTAATCTTGGCCCAGAGGCAACTGAGGGTAAAGGCGGTATTGGCCACCTCCAGCAGTTGCTCCGCCTTGGTGCGGCGTTTGTCCTTGCTCAACCCCAGCAACTCCGTCAGATCTGATCCCTTTAGCACAAAGGTTTCTTCCCAGGGTTTGCGGCAGCGCACCGCCTCCGCCGCTAAGACAAACTGGAGCTTCACGGTGTTGAACCCCAGCCGTTCAATAATTTGGTAGGCCGCCTCCCAGGGCAAAATTTCTAAGGAACCGGGGTCGGAGATGTAGTGCTCCACCAGGTTGCGGGGGTTGGCGTAGGGCTTGAACTCCGCGATCGCGATGCCGCCGCCGTCGTACCATAGGTCTTTGCGGAGCATGGCCTGACAACTGGACAGCATCGGGAACCCCGTCGCCAGTTCCGTAATCTCCTGGGTTTTCAGCACCGGCTGCCGCACCTCCTGAATCGACTCATTCCAGGTTTCATTGACGATGGGGGAAGCCTTCGCCAGGTAGCCATCGGGGGTGTAGGCATGGTTGCGAATCACCTTGGCCCGAATGCTAGGAATCGGCGTCTGGATGCGGGCCGCAATGCTGAGGCTCTGTTCTAAAAACTCACTGATGGCCTGGATGCTAAGCTCGATCTCCGGGTCGGTCTTGCCCTCCATCTCCGACAGCAGGGATTCGGCCTTGCCTGCCGCCTGCAACAGGATTTTGCGATAGGCTTTAGCGCTGTCCTTTTGGGCCTTGCGTTTGAGCTTGGGGATGGGCTCCTCGCTGTGGGGGTCCACCAGCCGCACATCGGTTTTCAGCCCCGCCAGGTAGCCAAACTGATCCGCCTTGTCCCGCAGATCCGCCACCACCTTAGTCAACCGCAGGGGCGCATCTACCATGGCCCCATGGGGCACGGCGACGGGATCCAGATCAATCATGGGGTCCGGCAAGGCCATGAACTCAACCCATCGGGCACAACGCCTCCTATCCTACCCAGGATAGTTCGGAACGCCTGCGATCCGGCCTAGTACCGCACGGCGTAAATTTGCGCCCCGTTGGCCCTCACCGTATTCCCTCGGGAAGGCTACGCCTACGGCTGAGCTCACGCCGAAGCCCTAAATCCCTCTCCCGAAGGACGTATAGCCTTCGGTATGGCTGCGCTAGCGCGAAGCGTCTCCAAAGGAGACGGGACTTCGCCACCACCAGTCCAGCAGCACCGCCCGACATTGCAGGCAGGGTAGATCCGCCAAGAGTTGCTGAATGCCCGCTGGGCTGATGGCGTAGGTGCGGAGGTCCAAGTGGGCCGGGGGTTGCCAGTCGCGGGGAATCTGGGCCACACAGCCATAGAGATGTTGGTTGGAAAAGGAACTGTTGACAGGCCACCCAGTTGAGTTCAACGGCTGGAGGCGATCGCGGGGCAGATCACAGTGGAGTTCTCGCCCCAGGATGGCGATCGCCGCCGCCGTCACCGTCTGGTCTGCCCCCCGCCTGCCGCCAGGAAAATCCAAGGTCGCGGCCCCCACCCCAGGGCGATAGACAGGCGGCGGCAACAGCAGGCGATCGCCCTGCACCGGCAGCACAATCACCGAGTCCGCCCGCTCAATGCGCCAATAATCTAACGGGGGTCCCGCCGGGGTGGGGATGTGCTCACCAATCAGCGTCATCCACGGGGTATCCAACGTGCAAAACCGAGTGATTGCCATCGCTCCCGAGCCCTAGCTTTTCTACAATGTCGGCGCTGCATGTTACCACCCGTTTGCAACTAGCCTAGGTTCCGACGGGAAAAATTCCTGTTCTTTGCAGGGGTATGGCCAATCCTAGAACCAGGGCTGGGGCCGCCAGGTTGATCGAGCCCGGTGTCCATCCACCATGGCCCTGCTGCCAGACCCTACACCACAGGGGTTACCAGACCACACTCTGTCCCCTAGGGGAGCGGCAGGGAGACTTCCCCACATACACCCTCCTTAGATTTGTGGAAACATCCGCTTCGCATTTACCTAAGCTTGTTGAAAATCCATTGCATTAAGCCCAAGAAGTCGCTATCTTGTTGTTAGCGATGTTCATTAAGGAGTGATCCTGGGTCTTGGCCGTTGGACCGGAAAAGCTGGCAAAACCAGGTGTTTTCTAGGGTTTTTCCAAGTATCTGGGGGATACTGCTCCCCTCAAAACCGCCTCAGGACCTTGATCAGTTCGGAACAGCTTTCACTAAGGACCGTTTGCTGGCGCGATCGCCTCAGCGGTGCCTAGACGTCGCCCCCTGCCCCGTCTTGAAGGTTGACTGGCCTATGGATGCTACAGACACAGCGTTGACCACCCCCCTAGACCTGGATTGCGTCGAACGCTGGGATGTATTTCACCGTCTGCAAGCGCTGGCGATCGCCTGTGAATGCAGCCCCGGACAACCCCTGCGGGTAGCGGTGTCTACCCCCACGGCGGCAATCCAGGTATGGAGCGTAGTGCAGCACTGCACCCAACGAAGCACCGACAGTCCCGAACGGCTAGAGCGCTGCTGGCGGCAGGGGGTGGCCCAATGGCGATAGCTATGCCCCCACCGCCCACCCAGTCGGCCCCCGGCACCCTGTTGCAGGGCAAGTATGTACACCCTTGGCGATCGCCCAAGGGCAAGTTAAAGGGCTTAGTACTGCAAACGCCCCAGGGCACCGTTGTGGTGAAGCTGCCCAAATATCTGCGCCCCATGCTGGTGCGGGAACTGATGCCCGAAACCTGGTGGCAGGTCTGGGCACAGCCCGAAGACGACCATTGGGAAGCGGTTAATCTGCTGCCCCTCGCTGCCGCTGCCATCCCTGATCTAGCCGCTGCCCTGGCTGCCGCCCCCTCCCCTGCGGCCAACGGCGGGATGGGCACTGAAGCAGCCGTTCGCCCCGCTGCCCCCCCAACCCTACGGCTGCAAATTTGCCAAAAGGGCAAATGCTGCAAACAGGGCAGCCGCGACCTCACCCGTTGGCTCCAAGCAGAGGTGGCCCACAACCCCGCCTTTCGCCACGTGGTGGTGGAGCCCACGGGCTGTTTAAAAGCTTGCAAACATGGCCCCAATGTCTGCGTCAAGCCCGGTTCAAGGATGGTGCATCACGCCGATCGCGCTGCCATCCAGGCCCTCCTGACCCAGTCACAACCATGACCGATGGTTTTGATCCCCAACGGTTCGATCATTGGCTGCTGTTGGTCGTCTTTGTGGGGCTATCCCTCAGTATTTTGGGTTGGGTCTACCGCAACCAACGTCGCCATTAAAAAATCCCCGGCCCATGGGGCATCGGGGATCGCTATCAACACCCAACCGGGTGGACTACCAGCTCAGTTTCAAGCTGTCAGGGGTGAGGAAGTGTTCCAGATGATAGGCCCGCTCTTCCGTCTTCAACAAAATTTGTTCGCACAGGTAGCGGGTGGCGCGATCGCCCAAACTTTCGGCTTGACCCGCCAAACGCCGCAGCAGTTGCACGATAGCCTGCTCCGCCTTCAGGTTTTGCTCCACCAGCAACCGACAACGATAGACATCGTCAGATTCTGGCGTAAAGCAACACAGTTCCGCCAACTTGCCAAAACTATGGGGCGGTACCCCCCCCAAGCCATGGAGCCGCTCTCCCACATCATGGGCGTGCTCTTGAGCCGCTTCATACCCCTCCGAGAAGAACTCATGGAGCATGTAATATTCAGCCCCTTCCACCACAAAGTGATGTTTTTGATACTGCAAGTACAACCCCATAAAACTGGCGTAGGCAATGCCTAATCCCTCAATGATAGGGGTGGTTACCGATTTCTCTAACAAAATCGGATTGTCATTAACTTCCCCATAGGCTTGCAATGTTGTTTCGGTCATCGGCATAGCCATCTCTCCCTAAAAAGATCTCTCGCCACCATGGCTACCATGGCGGTAACCAACGGTTAGCTTAACGTGATTTTGCCCTAGGTGCAGCGGGCTGGAGATACTAAACCACAAAAACTGATGACTCCTTGACAAACTTTACACTATACCGAAATTAATTCTCAATAATGGCCCTCAAGTCAAATTGAAACCGTTTTTCAACAATCTCCCTCTGCCTTGGTGTGTGTCGTGTCTTCCAACTTTCCTCCAGCAACCAGTAGCCGTAATTTAGAGCAGCTAAAAACATTGCTCAATCAAGAAGGCTTTCGGCTGACACGGCAACGACAGAAGATTTTGGAAATTTTTAGGTCCTTGCCGGAGGGGGATCATCTGGGGGCGGAGGAAATCTATCAAACCCTGACGAATGCTGGGGAAACCATTGGCATCTCCACGATTTATCGAGCGTTACATTTGATGGTGAATATGGGACTTTTACGGGAATTGGATTTAGCTGAAGGGCGCAAACTCTATGAGTTAGCCACACCATCAGTCCACGAACACCACCATTTGGTATGTGTACAATGTGGCGCTGTGCAGGAATTTGAAGAAACCTCCATGGCGACGGTGGGGGTGCAGGAGGCAGAACGCCACGGCTTCGCCCTCTTAAATTGCCAGTTCACGGTGTATGCGGTGTGCCCCACCTGCCAGGGGCAACTGCGATCGCCATAGGCCATCAACCCTACGAACCCATCAGGGACCGGGTGCTTTTGAAACACCCGGTCCCTCGCAGCCTCAGCGGTTCTGTAGGATGGGGAAACGGTTTGCTGGCAAAAGGAAGGCAGGATCTATGCTCGCGTGGTTCTCGGTTTTAATGCTGGCGGCGGCCCCGGTGGCGGCGTCGGCGTCGCCCATTGCCCAGGCTCCGGCAGAGATTGTGCGGCCCCAGGAAGTGCGACCCCTACCCGGTGGTCTAGACACCGTGCCCGTATTCAACAGCAATAGCCCCGAGCTAGTCCTAGAGCCGGGAATTTTACTCTCCACCTTTCCCCCAGGGGGGATGGCCCACCCCGAAGCCCATCTGGACTATGCCCTGTCGGGGCGGTTTGACATTTTTGCCCACCACGTCGCCCGCGCCCCCCAACCCGACGACCTCACCAGCCTGTACCTGGGCATCGTGGTGCATAACCCAGGGCGGGAACCCGTGACTGTGACCACCCTGCAAGGGGCCAGCTACCTCAGCCAGCCCGATGCCCCCTTCTTTGCCATTGATGACTTTATCGAGCATTCCCCCTGGACGCCCGCCTTTGCAGGGCCGGGAAGTCGAGTGTCGGGGGATTTTTTGGCGGGGCGATCGCAGTCAGACCGATTTCCCACCCAGGTGATCATTCCCCCCGGCCAGAGCGCCCTGCTGATGAATGAACCGATCCCGGTGCGCACCCTAGAGCCCCCCCTCAATGGTCGCTCCACCCTGATTCGGCTCCAGAGTAGTGGTCCAGTCCATGTGGCCAGCCTCGCCCGCTATGCCCCCATCACCTGGTATGGGGTAGAACGGGCACCCACCCTGGCGGAATGGGAAGCTCTGCTGCGGGAAAGTGCCGTTGCGGGGCCGCGTGATCGCACCCCCACCCCCCCCGGCAGTACCGACGCCTTCATCTATGGTCGAGTCGCTGGAGTGGCGATCGGCTCCCAATGGCGAGCCACCCTCACCGACGACGACAGCCCCCACTTGGCCATCCCTGACCCTGGTGCCGCCTTCTCCTACGGCATCAGTACCCTCTACCAGGGTCGGCTGGGCACCGGGCAAAACCAAAGCGCCAACCTGGCCGTCCGCTATCCCGACACCGCCTACGCAGCCCATGGCAACTATGGCGTTCAGTACAGCCTTACCCTGCCCCTGCACAACCCCACCCCCGTCCCCCAACGGGTCACGGTGGCGTTGGAAACCCCCATTAAAGAAGATATCCTGAGTACCCCCGGCCTCCGCTTCCTCAACTCCCCGACTGCCCCCGTGTTTTTCCGGGGGCCGGTGCGGGTCAGCCACCGGGATGAAACCGGGCGGCGGCGGGTACGGTTTATTCACTTGGTCCAGCGGCGGGGCCAAATGGGTCGCCCCCTGGTGGACGTACTGATTCCGCCCAACCAAGTGCAACAGGTGCAGGTGGATCTCCTCTACCCCGCCGACTCCACGCCCCCTCAAGTCTTAACGGTGCAAACACTCCCCAACCCATAGCCCCCTCAGGCATGGGCCATCCCTCGGCGGTGCAGCAATGCTGCATAACCTCAGTTCGGGATAAGTCGATAGAGGAGATACCGTGACGCTCCACCCCAGAGAATCCGTAGGGGCGCAGGGGTCTGCGCCCTGAAAATGTATCGGGCAAC
>JAQCHG010000004.1 GCA_027619675.1 Cyanobacteriota bacterium | reverse complement strand
CCAAGGGGCGATCCGTCTCGTAGGGGGAGGCTTTACTTCAGGGGGCAAGACTGGGCACCGTCAAGGATGTCGCCGTCTCAAAGCCTCAAGCGCCCATCGGCATCAGGGCAGGATGATTAAAGAGAACTCTAATGCAGGCTTGAAAAATATTCCTACTAGCTTATCAAAGCTCTGGGATAAGGGGGTCGATCCGGTGTCCTTTCCCTAGGTCACCGGGCTGAAGTGGAGATGAATCAACGCCTGGGCTGGGGAACCGGGGGATCGCCCCTAGACCTTACGCACTGGCTACAGTTGCAGCAGGTTGAACGATCTCCCCAGATACGCATCCACGATGCAGGCAATCGCTAAAAGCATAGGTGGGCTGGAGAATACTATCGCTCCTCCAGCCCAGCCTCTACCCCTGGGGGCATGAAATTAGGGATGGATTATACAGGCTGCAAGGTTTTTTGTTGACGATACCAGTCCACCGTGGCCTTGAGACCAGCGCGAAAATCCACCTGGGCCTCAAAGCCAAAGGCTTGACGGGCGCGCTCAATATCCAAACAGCGGCGGGGTTGACCGTTGGGCTTATCGGTTTCCCAAATCAATTCCCCTTGGAATGCCATCACATCGCAAATCAGCTCAACCAGATCACGGATGCTGATCTCATATCCGGTACCCAGGTTGACCGGATCCGCCCCACTGTAGTGCTGGGTGGCCATGACAATGCCTCTGGCCGCATCGGTGGAGTAGAGAAATTCCCGTGTGGGGCTGCCGTCTCCCCAGACCGCTAGCTGGGTTTGCCCTGCCGCTTGCGCTTCATGCACCTTATGGATCAGGGCAGGAATCACATGGGAACTGCGGGGATCAAAGTTATCCTCGGGGCCGTAGAGATTCACGGGCAGCAAGTAAATGCCGTCAAAGCCGTACTGATCTCGATAGGCTTGCAACTGCACCAGCAGGGCCTTTTTGGCGATGCCGTAGGGGGCATTGGTTTCCTCAGGGTAGCCAATCCACAGGTCGTCTTCCTTGAAGGGCACGGGGGTGAATTTGGGATAGGCGCAGATGGTGCCGACGCAGACAAACTTTTGTACCCCGGCTTCATAGGCGGCGTGGATTAACTGCGCCCCCATCATCAGGTTGTCGTAGAACAGTTCGGCGGGCTTTTCGCGGTTGAGGCCGATGCCCCCCACATGGGCCGCTAGATGGATCACAATGTCTTGCTGGGTAACGGCCCGTTGGCAGGCGTCCCACTGGCGCAGATCACAGTCCCGCGATCGCGGCACGGTAATTTTGGCAGGATCCGCCCCAGCGGCGATCAATTGGGCGACCACTTGTTTCCCGAGGAAGCCTGCACCTCCGGTCACCACAATGCGTTTGTTCTCCAGGTTCATGCTGTTCATGGGTTGCCCTTTGCTGTCGGCCTTAACCATTCGTTATTCGGAGCTTCTGGGTCTAGGGCGCAGCGGCGCAACGCTCCAGCCCCTCCTCCCCAGCCTACTGAGCTTTGGTGCTGATGTTTCAGGGGGCTGGGGCTGGGCGAGATCGCGCCCTAGGAGATGGCGTGATGCACTTCTGGACGGACGGTGGCGACATCTTGGCTGCTCTGGGGGTTGCTGTGGGTAATCCCCAGGGCTTGCAGATCCGCCTCCACCATCAGCTTGACTAGGCCCTCAAAGCTCACGGAGGGTTCCCAGTTCAACTGCTGTTTGGCCTTGGTGGGATCGCCGATCAAAATGTCCACCTCAGCGGGGCGCAAATAGCGGGGATCAAAGGCCACATAATCTTCCCAGTTGAGGTTGACATGGCCAAAGGCAATGTCGAGGAACTCTCGAATGGAATGGGTTTCGCCAGTCGCCACCACATAGTCATCGGGGGTGGCCTGTTGCAGCATCAGCCACATGGCCCGCACATAGTCCTTGGCGTAACCCCAGTCGCGCTTAGAGTCGAGGTTGCCCAGGTAGAGGGTTTTCTGCTGGTTAGCCACAATGCGGGCCAAGGCGCGGGTGATTTTGCGGGTAACGAAGGTTTCGCCCCGACGGGGGGATTCGTGGTTGAACAGGATGCCGTTGCAGGCAAACAGATCGTAGGACTCGCGATAGTTGATGGTTTGCCAGTGGGCGTACACCTTGGCGCAGGCATAGGGGCTGCGGGGATAGAAGGGGGTGGTTTCCTTTTGGGGAATTTCCTGCACCTTGCCGAACATTTCGGAGGATCCCGCTTGGTAAAAGCGCACTTGCTCTCCGGTGCGCTGCTGATAGTCACGGATCGCTTCCAGAAGACGCAGCGCCCCCATGGCAACGGTGTCTACGGTGTATTCCGGGGAGTCAAAGCTCACCCGCACATGGGATTGGGCACCGAGGTTATAGACTTCGTGGGGCTGCACCTCTTCTAGAATCCGCCGCAGCATGGTGCCGTCGTTGAGGTCGCCGTAGTGCAAAAATAGTCGGGCATCTTCGCTGTGGGGATCGACATAGATGTGGTCAATGCGATCGGTATTGAAGGTGGAGGTGCGGCGAATAATACCGTGGACTTCATACCCCTTGTCCAGCAACAGCTCTGCTAAGTAAGAGCCATCTTGGCCTGTGATTCCGGTCAATAGCGCACGCTTCACTTGCGTCATGGTGATTCGTTTTCCTCAGAATGCTTGGTAAACCCCATCTGGGGCATTAGGGTCAACCCACCCATCGATACTGGTAACAGCACGATGCTGGTAAACCATGGCCCGATATTGCGGCAAAGGCGCTAGGGGCTGTCATCAATTAATGCAAGAACCCTTGTTGTGCAACGGCTACAGCCCCTAACCCCATCCCAGAGGCAGGCGCTGTAATGCTTGCCCAGCAAGACTTTTGCCTGTAATTGATGACGCGCCCTAAGGCGCAGGCTCTTTTAAAAGTACCCAGGTGGAGAATGAACATTGACAGCCCCATGGCCGACACAACAGCGGTCGTCAGGCTGGGTTCAGGTCTGGAGGCCGATCTTGAGGGCAGTACACCACTTCACCCACAGCACCTTGAGGCAAGCAATTTGCGGGTGTTGCAACCCAGAGGTCACCTCAAGGAATCCCCCTTTTCCTGTGGCAACCTGAGACGAGGGCAAACAGGGGATCAGCCTTCACAATGGAGGGGGGCACCCGCTACCACTATCCCTCTCCATCCCTGGGCGATATCCCTGAGGTCCCTGGATTGGCTGGAAACGATCCTGTTGCCGTTCATCCTGGCTGGGGCTGGTCTGCACTGGCTTGAATGAGCATGAGATCGCGGCTCAACCATCCCTTTACCATAGACACGGCGATCGCGGGGGCACCCTAGCCCTAGGATTGATGGGCACCCCAGGGGACGGGGGTGACAGGATAGGGGCTGTGCCCCTGGGTTGACAGGGAAAGCAAGACTGACGGGTAAAGCAACGTTCCCAGTACTTTTTAGCGGCGGTCGCCGCCCCCTTACTCCGCTGCGCTCCCGCCCCAGCCATAGGGGAAAAGGCGGGACGCGCCGCATTACTGCATAGGTTTTCAGCGTGCTGCTGAATCAAGCATCTGCCGTCTATGGGTATTCTGGTCGCCTTAGGTCTGGGTCTCGGTCTGGGGGCTATGGGGGGGGTGGCCCTGGAGTCTCCCGCTGTGGCTGCTGACAAAGTGGTGCAGGTGGGGCTCTATGAAAACGCCCCCAAGGTGTTTACCAATGCCCAAGGGGAACCAGCGGGATTTTGGGTGGACCTATTGGCGGCGATCGCCGCCTCTGAGGATTGGACCCTAGAATACGAGCCCTGCCATTGGGAACAGTGCCTCCAAGCGTTGGCAGCGGGCCAAATCGATCTGATGGTGGATGTAGCCTATTCAGAGGATCGCGATCGCCCGTTGGATTTCAACCAAGAAGTGGTCTTGGCCAGTTGGTCGATAGTCTATGCCCGCCCTGGCCTCCCATTGACCACCCTGCTGGATTTAGACCAGCGCCGGGTGGCTGTCCTCACAGGCAGCATTCAAGCCGTCAGCTTGGCCGAGCAGACCGAAGCCTTTGGGGTCCACCCCCAGTTTGTCCCTGTGAACGACTTTGCTGACATCCTCACCCTCTTGGACCAGGGAGCGGTGGATGCGGCGGTGGTGAACCGCTTCTGGGGTGCCCAACAGGCTGCCGCCCACGGGCTAGAACGCACCCCCATCTTGGTCCACCCGTCCCGCCTACACTTTGCCGTTGCCGATGGCGATCCAGCCTCGTTGCTGCCGCCGCTGGATCGCCACTTGCGGCAACTCATGGGTCAGGCGGATTCCGCCTATTACCAAGCCCTGGCCCGTTGGCTGCAACCCCGGCCCCGCTTTGGGTGGTCCCAACTGCGCCAGATTGGCCTGCACCTGGCCATCTACGGTCCCCTGCTGGGGTTGGTGGGTCTGCTGCTGTGGAATCGTGCCCTGCGTCAGGAGGTGGAGCGACGGCAGCGGGCGGAGGCGGAGAATCGGGCCATCCTGTCGGTGCTGCCGGACTTTATGTTTCGGGTCGGGGCAGACGGCGTGTACCGAGGGTTTGTAACCTCGCAGCGGGACTTTTCCTTAGTGAAAGAGGTAGAGACCCGTAACCAAACCATGGGTGCGGTGTTAGCACCAGATGTGGCAGAACGCCAGTACCACTATCTGCGCCGTGTCTTAGACACTGGACAAGTACAGATTTATGAACAGACGATTCAACACCAGGGGCATCTCCAGCAGGAAGAGGTGCGGGTGGTCAAATGCGGCCCAGATGAGGCGCTGTTCATGGTGCGAGACATCAGCGATCGCAAACGGGCGGAAGCCCAACTGCGGGAAAGTGAACAGCGATTTCGCAGCGCGATCGACAATGCCCCCTTTCCCATCATGATCCACGCTGAAGACGGCACCGTGCTGCAAATCAACAGCGCTTGGACAGAACTGACGGGCTATACCCCCGCCGATATTCCCACCCTGGAGGCTTGGACTGCCCGTGCCTACGGCGTTCGCAAAGATCGCATGAAGCGCGATATCGATCGCCTCTACCAATTGTCCAGCCGGGTGGATGAAGGGGCGCACACCATTACCACCCGCGACGGCAACCAACGCACCTGGCAATTTAGCTCAGCCCCCCTGGGGCAACAGGCCGATGGCCGACGAGTGGTGATTTCCATGGCGGTGGACATCACCCAGCGACAGCAGGTGGAAGTGGCCCTGCGGCAGAGTGAACAACGCTTTCGCAATATGGCCGCCAATGTGCCAGGGGTGATTTTGCGCTACGTGCGCCGCCCCCATGGCCACGAACAGGTGATCTACCTCAGCCCTGGCTGCTACGACCTGTGGGAAGTGGAGGCCGAGGCGGTCCTGGCGGATGCAGGTCTTCTGTGGTCCATGGTGGATCCAGCAGATCAGGCTGCCCTCGACTTTTCCATCCAGACGTCTGCCCGCACGGGGCAGCCCTGGTGTTGGCAGTGGCGCATCACCACCCCCTCGGGTCAACGCAAATGGTTGGAGGCCGCCGGTCGCCCCGAGCGCCAAAGCAACGGCGATGTGGTGTGGGATACGTTGGTGCTGGATGTCACCGAGCGCCGTCAGGCCCAAGTCGATCTCGAAAAAAGTGAGGTGCGCTACCGCAAAGTGGTGGAAGCCCAAACGGATTTCATTCTGCGATCGCGCCCTGATACCACCATTACCTTTGCCAACCAAGCCCTTTGCCGCGTCCTCGGGGTCAGTCTCGAAGCGATTATCGGCAGAAAATGGTCTGACTTTGCCCACCCCGAGGATTTAGAGGCGGGGGCCTTTTCCGCCATGGCCCAACTCACCCCTGAGAACCCCCGCTGCTTTGTGGCCAACCGCGATACCCGTGCCGACGGCCAAGTGGGCTGGACCCAGTGGCTGAATGAAGGCATTTTTGATGAAACGGGGCAGTTGATCGAGATTCAATCCGTGGGGCGGGACATCACCGACCTCAAGCGGGTGGAAGCGGCCCTGCGGCAGAGTGAAGAACGGCTGCGATTGGTCACCGAAACCATGGGGGATCTGGTCTGCCTCCACGATGCCAATGGCCGTTATCTCTACATCACCCCCTCTAGCCAAGCCCTATTGGGCTATGCCCCAGGAGAATTACTGGGGCGCACCCCCGATGAATTCTGCCATCCTGACGATCTGGCCGCCCTGCATCGCCATATCCAGACCCTGGCCCTGGCCGGTCAGGCGTTACCCGTTACCTACCGCTTTCGCCGTAAACAGGGGGACTATATCTGGCTGGAAACCCTGACCCAGCCAATTGTGGACGATGCCCACCAGGTGATTCATCTGCAAACCACCTCCCGGAATGTCAGCGATCGCGTCCGCATCGAGGCCCAACTTAAATACGATGCCTGCCACGATAGCCTCACCGGCTTGCCCAACCGTCCCCTGCTGATCGATCGCCTCAACCAGGCCATACAGCGGGTGCAGGCCACCCCAAATGCGGCCTTTGCGGTGTTGTTCTTTGACCTAGACAACTTCAAGGTGGTGAACGATAGCCTCGGCCACCATGTGGGGGATGAGCTATTGGTGCAGGTGGCCGCCCTGCTGCCCCAGTTCATTCGCGAAACGGATCTGGCGGCCCGGTTGGGAGGAGACGAGTTTGTAATTTTGCTGGAGACGGTAACCGGCATCCCAGACGCAGTGGCGGTGGCAGAGCGAATCCTGGCAGATCTGCGATCGCCCCTCACCGTCGCCCAGCGGGAGGTGTTCATCAGCACCAGCATTGGCATCGCCCTGGGGGCAGCCCACTACACTACTGCGGCAGAGATCCTGCGGGATGCGGATTTGGCCATGTATCGAGCCAAACAAAGCGGGCGGGAGCAATATGCCGTCTTTGACCCCGCCATGCATTTCCAAGTGGTGCAACGACTTCATTTAGAAAATGACCTGCGACGGGCCTTGGAACAACAGGCGTTTACTCTGCACTTTCAGCCCATCGTGGACCTCAAAACCCTACGGATTCAAGGGTTTGAAGCCCTCCTGCGGTGGCAACATCCCCAGCGGGGACTAGTGATGCCAGGCAACTTCATCCCCGTGGCAGAGGACATGGGCCTGATTGTGCCCCTGGGGGCCTGGGTGTTGCAAACCGCCTGTGCCCAACTGGCCCAATGGCAGCGCCAGTTCCCCCAGCGATCGCCCAAACTCAGCGTCAACCTGTCGGTGGGGCAACTGCACCCCCATTTGCTGGCCCATTTAGATACCGCCTTGGCTGAATCTGGGCTCCAACCCCAAGGGCTGGTGTTAGAAATCACCGAAAGCATGTTGGTCAGCAACCTGGAAGTAACGGGGGCACTACTCCAGGCGATCCGAGCGCGGGGGGTGGGGTTGAGCATTGACGACTTTGGCACGGGGTACTCTTCCCTCAGCTATTTGCACCAGTTGCCCGTGGACGCCCTCAAGATTGACCGGGCCTTTGTCAGCCCAGCAGCGGCGGATGTGCGCAACCAGGTGATTGCCGAGTTGATCATTTCCCTCAGCAACTTGTTGGAATTGGACGCGATCGCCGAAGGGGTGGAAACCCTGGATCAACTGCGGTGGCTACAATCCCTGGGGTGTGAATGGGGCCAGGGCAACCTGTTTTCCCAGGCGGTCCCCGCCGCTGAAGCCACCACCCTGTGGCAGCAGGCCATCGTCCCCGTACCCAGCCAGGAGGGGTAAAGCGCCAGCCCCATGGGCCATCCCCCCGCACGCTCGCACGCTCAACCCATCGCGATGCCAACGGCGCATCCAGGGCGCGATCGCCCGACCGTGCAGCGCCCATTGGGGGACCGTTCCCTGGGGCAGGGGATCGGAGCAGCGTGGGCTGGGGGATATCCCGCCATGGACAGGGATCCCCATATGATTGCGGAGGCCTGTGACAAAATGGCAGCAGTTCTTAGTGGCACTGGCGGGGGGCTACTCTGCAAGCCAGAGCCCGTAACCGATGCCAAGGGCTGGCTGGGTATATCTTCGTTAACCCCTTAGGTGGCGGTCATGCCAGATATCGATGGGTCTGAACCCACATCGCAACACGGATTGGAACCGGGGACGGACTCAGAGCGCTACCTGACGTTTTTGAACCATCTTCAGGATGTGGTGATTGCGATCGACGACCAAGCCGCCATCACCTTCAACAACGCCCCCCCCGACAATTGGTTCCATGACCACGCCGTCGCCTGTCTAGCGTTCAGCGCCACCGCCGCCCATCGTCTGTTGGATATCTATCTCAAGCCCCTCGCTCAAGCAGACCTCCCCTTGCAGCAGGCCCGGCGGGAAAACTTCCAAGACCGGGAAATCATTTTAGAAACCCCCGATCGCCCCCATCGCATCTGGCTGTCCGTCAGTGGCGGTCCCCTACCGGGGGGCGGGGCCATTGTCGCCCTGCGGGACATCTCCGATCGCAAACAACAGGAAGCCAATGTTTTTCACCAAGGGCTATACGACGATGTCACCCAACTGCCCAACCGCAACTTACTCAGCGATCGCATTGGCTTCGCCCTCGCCCAGGGCCAGCAAGGCCGCCAGTCTCTGATGGCCCTACTGCTGATTGGGTGTCACCAGTGCCAAGCCCTCACCCTCCCCGGCAGTGGCCTGTCTCCCCAGCACATGCTGCCGGTTCTGGGGCAACGGTTGAAGCAAAGCATCCGCCCCGAGGACACCGTAGCCCGAGTCGGTGCCCACACCTTTGGGGTGTTGTTAGAAAAAGTCGCCACCTGTTCCGCCGCGATCGAAATTGTGGAACGGTTGCAACAGGCCATGGCCGAGCCCTTCATCTTTGGCGAGAAACCCACGGTTTTGGACATCTCCATCGGCATTGCCCTGGGTCCCTTGGGCTACCTGCATCCTGAAGATTGGCTCCAGGATGCGGAAGCAGCCCTCGCCAAAGCCCAGGCACAACCCGAACTGGGCTGGTGGATGGCGGAAAACTCCCTGCAAGTGCAGCAGGACCAGCGCCTACAGCTTGAGATCGATCTGCGCCAAGCCATTATGGGCAACGAATTGCGATTGCAGTATCAGCCCATTGTGAATATGCAAACCCGTGAGGTGATTGGGTTTGAAGCCCTGGTGCGGTGGCAACATCCCCGCCAAGGGCTGCTGTCCCCCAATACCTTCATCCCCATCGCCGAGGAAACGGGGCTGATCATCCCCCTGGGGTGGTGGGTGCTGCGGGCAGCCTGTCACCAAATGCAAATGTGGACTGAAACCCTCCCCCAAGCCCAGGGCCTGCGGCTGAGCGTCAACATGTCCAGCAAACAGTTTTTTCAAAAGTCCCTGATCGAAAAATTCAAGGCCATTCTGGAGGAAACTGGCTTTTCTCCCCATCGCCTCAGCATTGAAATTACCGAAGGGGTTCTGATCGAGCATTCCGACTCCATCATTGCCACCCTGCAACAGCTACAGGCCATGGGTATACGCCTCTCCATCGACGACTTTGGCACGGGATACTCTTCCCTCAGCTACCTGCACCGCTTTCCCTTCAACACCCTCAAAATCGATCGCTCCTTCATCGACAACGCCGACCAAGACTTTGACAAGCTGGAAATCTTGCAGTCTGTGGTGCGCCTAGCCTGGAACCTAGGGCTAGACGTGGTGGCGGAGGGGGTAGAAACCCAAAAGCACTACGCCCAACTAAAGGCCCTGCGCTGTGAGTCAGGCCAGGGTAATTTGTTTGCCCGCCCCCTTTCCCCAGAAGCCGCAGAAGCCCTTATTAACCAGCAAGGCCATCCCCCGGTCTCGGACGCCTAGGGCGCGTCATCCATTGACCGCCGCCCCAGCGGATCCGTGGGTGGGTTCACAAACTTGCCACATTTTGATTAGACAGTAAGGGTTGGGTAAATAGCCCCCCTGGTTGCCCCACTGTAGCTAGGGGCACCTATAGTCTGGGGGTGGGGGACTCCTGGCGCTAGCAGAATCAGGGCTGGCACAGTGACACCGACGAACAAGGGGCTTAAGCCCCTTGCCCCGAGAGACCATCGAGGCTCCGGCGGTCTTGTGCGTCAGTGCTAAGGGGCATTCCCCATCCAAGGTGCAGCGGTCATGAGCCACCCGTGCTGACCGCGCTGACCTGAGTCCACTCCCCTGGGGTGCCATCCCTGGTGGGTCTTTCTTGCGGGTCTTTATTGTCTGGACGTGCTTCCATGCAAATGCCATCCTTGCCGTCTAATGAAGCTGAGCGCCTGCAAGCGCTGTGGCGCTACCACATCCTCGACACCGCTGAAGAGCAGGGGTTTGATGACCTCACCCAGTTGGCGGCCAACATTTTTGAGGTGCCGATCGCAGCGGTGAGCCTGGTGGACTGCCAGCGCCAGTGGTTTAAATCTAGGGTGGGGCTCGACGCCAGCGAAACGCCCCGCCGGGTCAGCTTTTGTGCCCATGCCATCCATCAGCCAGAGGCCCTGTTTGTGGTGCCAGACACCCTGGCGGACCCACGGTTTGCGGATAATCCCCTCGTGACGGGGGCACCCCATATTCGATTCTATGCGGGGACGCCCTTGGTCACCCCCGATGGCTATGCCCTGGGGAGTTTATGTGTCATTGACCAGGTGCCCCGTCAACCCACCCCGGCCCAGCTATCGGCCCTTGAGGCCCTGGGCCGTCAGGTGATCTCCCAGTTAGAACTGCGCCTGAAGCTGCACGAGTTAAACCAAACCCAAACCCAACTGGTGCAGAACGAAAAGCTGTCGGCGTTGGGGCAAATGGTGGCGGGGGTTGCCCATGAGATCAATAACCCGATCAATTTTGTCCATGGCAATTTGATCCATGTGCATGAGTACACCCAGGATTTGTTGACCCTCCTGGACCTGTACCAGACACAGGTGCCTAACCCACCGCAGACCATTGAGGCGGCGATCGCCGCCATCGACCTGCCCTTTCTGAAAGAAGACTTGGGCAATGTGCTGCGATCGATGCGGTTGGGCACCGATCGCATCCGGGAAATCATCCTCTCCTTGAGAACCTTTTCCCGACTGGACGAGGCCGAGTGCAAGGCGACGGATCTCCACAGCGGTCTTGACAGCACCCTGACCATTTTGCGCCACCGTCTTAAGTCCCGCCCCAACCACCCTGAGATTGCTGTGGTGAAGAACTATGGCCCATTGCCAGCGGTGGAATGCTACCCCAGTCAGCTCAATCAGGTGTTTATGAACATCCTCAGCAACGCCATTGATGCCTTGCAGGAATCGGGGACATACCCCAAGGTCATCCACATCCAAACGGCGGTCATTGACCACGATTGGGTCACCATCCGCATTCGGGACAATGGTTTAGGGATTGCGGAGGAGATTCAACCGAAGCTGTTTGACCCATTTTTCACCACCAAAGAAGTGGGCAAGGGCACCGGACTGGGCCTGTCCATTAGCCACAACATTATCGCCAAGCAGCATGGTGGCAACCTGCGGTGCAACTCCACCCCTGGCCAAGGCACGGAATTTGTGATCACCATCCCCATTTACCAAGTCGAGTTGCGGGCTTCGGCCTAGGGGTCTGTCAATCCGGTTCTGCCGTGGCGGTAAGGTAGAGTTCGGACTTTTTATCGCCCCTAGGCACCGCCGCCCATGACCGTCGATTCTAGCCAGCCTTCGTCTACCTCGCCCCTCACCAGCCTGCGCCAGCGGGAAGCCCTATGGTCGGTGCTATGGGTGGTGGGCATCAGTGCGATCGCCTTTTTCTGGGGGCTGGCCAGCACCGGGTTGGTGGACGAAACCGAGCCCCTGTTTGCAGAGGCCGCCCGCCAGATGTACGAAACGGGCGACTGGATTACCCCCTACTTCAACGAGGTCACCCGCTTCGACAAACCGCCCCTGGTGTACTGGTTGATGGCGATCGGGTTTCACCTGTTTGGGGTCAGCGAATGGACGGTGCGGTTACCCTCCGCCCTGTCGGGGGCGGCGTTGGTGGGGATGGGCTTTTACACCCTGCGGCGGTTTGGCTTTGCCCGCCCCGCCCTGGCCACTGCCTATGCCGAGGGAGGCACGGCGGATCAACCGCCCCGCCTAGCTCGCCTCAGCCAGCGCAGCCTGGGGTGGAGCGCCGCAATTGGCTCCGCCATTGTGGCCCTACATCCCGAAACCATTGTCTGGGGCAGGATTGGGGTGTCGGACATGTTGCTGAGCGGCTGCATTGGCACCACGCTATTCGCCTTTTTTCTGGCCTATGCCCAGCCGGACTTTCCCCAACGGCAGCGCAACTGGTATCTCACCGCCTATGGGCTGATGGCCCTGGCGGTGCTGGCCAAAGGTCCCGTCGGGCTGGTCATTCCTGGTCTGATTGTGCTGGTCTTTTTGATTTACCTGGGGGAATGGCGCATCCTCTGGCAGGAGATGCAGATCGTCAAGGGAGGGCTGCTGTTTTTGCTCCTCACCGTGCCCTGGTATGTGGCGGTGATTGCCGCCAATGGCCAAGCCTACATCGACTCGTTTTTTGGCTATCACAACTTTGAGCGGTTCACCAGCGTGGTCAATAACCACGCTGCGCCGTGGTTTTTCTACTTTTTGGTGGTGGCGGTGGGGTTTTTGCCCTGGTCGCCCCTGCTGCCCTGGGCCATGGCGCGGCTGCGCCCCTGGCAGCGACGCTACTGGCAGCAACAACCCCGCCAGGGACGGTTGGGGTTGTTTGCCCTGGCCTGGTTTTTGACGATTTTTGTGTTTTTCACCGTGGCGGTGACGAAGCTGCCCAGCTACGTGCTGCCCCTGATGCCAGCGGCGGGGCTGCTGGTGGGGCTGGCCTTTAGCGATCGCCACTGCCCCGATCCCGCCTCTCCCCAGGGGGGCTGGGGCTGGACCCTCAGCGCCGCCGCCAACATCGGCTTTTTTATCGTGCTGGCGATCGCCGCCCTCTACAGTCCCAACTGGATGGGGGATGACCCCGCCATGCCGGATCTGCCGGAGCAGGTGCGGGCCTCGGGGATTATGGTCTGGGCGGGGGTGATCTGGGGCGGTGCGGCGATCGTGGGGGTCGGGCTGTGGATAACCCGGCAGTTGAGATGGCTGTGGGCGGTGAATCTGGTGGCCTTCACCGGGTTCATTTTGTTCTCCATCCTGCCCGCCTATCAAC
Organism: Cyanobacteriota bacterium; assembly: GCA_027619675.1. Taxonomy (GTDB): domain Bacteria; phylum Cyanobacteriota; class Cyanobacteriia; order Phormidesmidales; family Phormidesmidaceae; genus PCC-6406. The sequence goes on along the minus strand of JAQCHG010000004.1, from coordinate 278 downwards.
TGGCGGACGAGGTGCGCCAAGCTCCGCTGCGGGACATCGCTGCCGAAATTCTCACCGTGCGCCAGGGCAACGAACCCCTCTACATGGTGGGTTTCATGAAGCCCAGTCTGGTGTTCTACACCCAAACCACCGTCACCTATGTCCAGAAACCTGAGCAGTTCCCCGAGGCGATGGCTACTGAAACCGCCCCGTCTCTACTGCTGGTGGGCACCCCAGGGGAACTGGACGCCCTCGACTGGCCGGAAGCGGATCTCAGCCCTCTGCTAACGACCCCCACC
>JAQCHG010000003.1 GCA_027619675.1 Cyanobacteriota bacterium | reverse complement strand
GCCGCCTCTAGCCTGGAGTTGGGCTACGACACGCCCGCCTTTAGCGATCGCACGTTACAGGCAGGTCCGGTACGGGTCTCGGTGGACTACACCCCCAAATCCCCCGGCGGGGGCGACGGGGATAACCTGTTCTATGAAATCTACGTCAACGATCGCCGCGTGGTGAGCGATGGGGCTGAGGTGTGGATGTGGGGGGAAGTCAACCTGAGGGATTTGGATGCCGATGGGGTGCCGGAGGTGGTGCTCAACACCTACACCGGGGGTGCCCACTGCTGCAACATCCACACCATCTACTCCTGGCGGGGCAACGAAATCCTGCGGACCATTACCTATCCCCTGGATGGCGGCGGCGGTCATTTTGAAGACTTAGATGGGGATGGCACCCAGGAATTCATCACCTTTGACAATGCCTTTCTCTATGCCTTTAGCAGCTATGCCGGATCCTTTCCACCGCTGATTATTTTGTCCTTCCAAGAAGGGCAGTGGGTGGATGTGACCCGCCAGTATCCAGAGCGGCAGCGATCCCATGCTTGGCAAGCCTATTTACGCATCCGCGACGGGGATACCTACGAGGTCAACGGAGCCTTAGCGGGCTACGTCGCCCAAAAGATTTTACTGGGGGAATATCGCCAGGGCTGGGAGTTGATGCAGGTGCACTACGATCGCGCCGATGAGTGGGGGCTAGACATCTACGACGATGGAGATGTGGTGGGGCGTTACCCGGACTATCCCAGTGCCCTGCGGGCCTTTTTAATCCAACGGGGTTACCTCACCGCCGATGGACGACCTAACCTACAACTAGACCTGCGCCATCGCGTCGTCGCCGAGACCCGCAGCTTACCCACCTCCCGTTAAGTCACGCTGCGGGGGCTGACCATCGGCGATCGCTGGCAGGATTTCCTGTTCCCTTGGGCACCTGTTGGCTTTATTTCTAGCCCTGGGCACCTTAAACCATCGGAACTCTGCCCTCAGTCGGGGGGCAAGGGGCCTTCGAGAGTCCTCAGGGAATTCCACCATGGGTGGCATAGGTTTAAGGATGCACAGGTTGCCAAGACTGTAGACATCCCGCTGTTCACACTGAAATTTCGGCACTATGGCGTCGTTTGTGCGTCCGTCTTCGGGGGCGGCAGGAGAGCCCCACGAAAGGTCTGGCGGCCCCCCTCCCTCGGCATCCTCCTCCCCCCCCCATTACGAACAGTTGCTGTACGGGTTGGTGCAGGCCAATCAGCGGCTGCTGACGGAGCCCCACCTGCGGGTGGCGGTGCTGGAGGTGCTGGCGTTTTTGGGGGAAGCCACCGATGCCGATCGCGCCTATGTGTTCAAAAACCATCCCCACCCCGCCACGGGGGACTTGGCCACCAGCCTACGGTTTGAATGGACCCGCCCCGGTGTCCCCCCCAGCCAACCCCACTGGCAAAACCTGGTCTACCAAGCAGCGGGCTTAGGGCGGTGGCTGACCACCTTTGCCGCTGGGGAAAGCATCCACGGTGCCACCGCAGCGTTTCCGGTCCCGGAGCAAGCCCACCTCCGGCAGGAGGGCATTGTGGCCCTGCTGTTGATGCCGGTTTTTGTGGAAGACCGACTGTGGGGAGCGATTGGCTTTGGCAGTTGCCAGCAGGAACGCCTCTGGAGTGATGCCGAACGGGCCATTCTCCAGGGGGCTGCCGATAGTCTGGGGGGGGCGATCGCCCGTCAACAAACCCTAGAGGATCTGCGGGCCAGTGAACTGCGCCTGAAAAAACTCTCCGATAACCTGCCGGGGATGTTGTACCAGTGCAAGCTGGCCCCCAATGGTCAACTTTCCTTTCCCTATGCCTCAGAAGGGTGCCGCGCCATCCTAGGGTTGGAGCCCGACCAAATCGACCAGGCCATGGCCCAGGTCCACGCCAGCGATCAGCGGCCCCTGATGCTGGCCATTCACCGCTCTGCCCAAACCCTGCAACCCCTGCAACATGAATGGCGGATCTGGACCCCCGCCGGGGTGCAGAAATGGGTGCAGGGCATTGCCCAACCGGAGCTCCACCGGGACGGCACCATTGTGTGGGATGGGATTTTGCTGGACATCAGCGATCGCAAAGCCGCCGAAAGCCGCCAACATCAGCAAGCCCAAGAATTCCAAAGCATTTGGGACAGCGTTGAATACGGCCTCTATGTGCTGGATGTGTTGCCAGAGGGGGAATTTCGCTTTGCCCGGTTTAACCCCGTGGTGGACCGCACCAGTCCCATCCCCACCGCTCAACTCTTGGGGAAAACCCTCAGCGAAACCTTTCCCCCCGCCGTGGCAGAGCGCTACCGCCAGCGCTATCGCACCTGTGCCGAAAACCGCCAGAGCCTACGGTTTGAAGACTTCCTAGAGGTCGAGGATGGGGGGCAATGGTGGTTGATTAACCTCACCCCCTTGACCAACACCCTGGGCACCGTGCATCAAATTCTGGCGACGGTGACGGACATTACCGAGGCCAAACGGGCCGAGCAACAGATCCAAGAAAGCTACCGCCTGCTGAACAGTGTCATTAACGGCACCACCGACCTGATTTTCGTTAAAGACCAGGCGGGGCGCTATCTGCTCACCAACAATGCCCTGCAACGGGGCCTTGCCCCAGCCCAGCCCTCCCTCGTGGGCCAGGATGACTTTGCCCTCTATGCGCCGGAGATTGCCGCCATCATCCAAGCCACCGATCGCCAGGTGATGGCCAGTGGAGCCCCCCAGACCTTTGAACAAACCGTTCCCATCGGCGGCGAGGAGCGCACGTTTCTGATTACCAAAACCCCCTACTACAACGCCGCCCAGGAAGTGCAGGGGGTGATTGGCATCAGTCGGGACATCACGGATTTGCAGGCGGTGCGGGCCGAGTTGGATCGCTTCTTCCAGCTCTCCCAAGATCTGATCTGTACGGTGGATTTCAACGGCTACTTGCAACGGTTTAATCCCGCCTTCAACGAGATCTTGGGCTATACCGATGCGGAGTTGCGGGTTACCCCCATCTTTGAGTTTATCCATCCCGAGGATTTGCAGCCCAGCTTGGCCGCCATGGAACAGGTGTTGCACGGCAATTCCCTGGCCTCCTTTGAAAACCGCTGGCGCTGCCAAGACGGCCATTATTGTTGGTTGTCGTGGTCTTCGTTTACCAACCAGGCCGATGGCACTATCTACGCCACCGCGCGGGACATCACCGCCCGCAAGGCCACGGAGGCTCAACTCCAGGCCACCACCCAGGCCCTCTATCAGGCCCAGCGGCTGGCCCGCATCGGCAACTGGTCCTTGACCCCCACCACCGATGCCCTGATCTGGTCCGACGAGATGTTTCGCATTGTGGGGTTAGATCCGGCCCAGGGTGCCCCCGATCGCGCCACCTTTTTGACCTACTATCCCCCGGCGGATCGCGCCGCCCTAGAGCAGGCTTGGCAAGACACCCTGGCGGATGGGCAACGGCGATCGCTGGAACTGAGCCTGACCAGCGCCGATGGCACCGTCAAGCAGGTGCAAATCTATATGGAATCTGTGTCAAATCTTGAGGAGGCGGGCGGTTCTGGTTTATTTGGCACCCTGATGGACATCACCGAGCGCAAACAGGCGGAGGACACCCTGCGCCTGTTTCAGCAGGCGGTGGAAAGCTCTAGCGATGCCATCTGTATCACCGATACGGATTTGGTGCAGGTATACCAAAACCAAGCTTTTGCTGACTTGTTTGGCTATGGATCGGTGGAGGATTTCAATCGGGAGGCGGCGAATATTTTCGCCATCTATGCCGACCCCAACATGGCTGCCTACATCTTCAAACAGGTCAACAATGAGGGCGGCTATAGCGGTGAGGTGATGATGCGATCGCGGCAACGGCGCTTGATTCCGGCCTTGTTGCGGGCCAATACTATCCGCGACGACCACGGCACCATTGTCGGCACCATTCGCACCTACACCGACATCAGCGATCGCAAAGCCGCCGAAGCCCGCCTGCAAATCCAAGAGCAGTTCCTCCGCAGCATCTATGACGGCATTGAGGACAGCATTTTTGTCCTTAGCCTGCAACCCGATGGGGACATCTTCTACACCAGCCATAATCGCGCCGCCGAAGTTGCCACTGGCCTCAGCAGCGATAGCGTCGCGGGCAAAACCCCCGAAGCGGTGTTTGGCCCCGAATCTGGGCAGACCATTCGCGCCCACTGCCAGCGCTGCATCGACAGCGGCACCGCCCTGACCGTGGAAGAACAACTGGTGTTTCAAGGGCAAACCGTCTGGCGACTGTCCACCTTCAATCCCCTGCGGGATCTCAGTGGCCGCATCCATCGGATTGTGGGCACCTCCATTGACATCACCGGCCTCAAACAGGCCCAGACGGAACTGAAATATCAGGCCAACCTGTCGGCATTTCGGGCAGAAATCGACAGCATCTTGACCCGAGGCGGCAAGCTGCAAGCCATGTTGCAGCGCTGTACCGAGGTCATCGTTGGTCAAATGGATGCCGCCTTTGCCCGCATCTGGACCCTAAATGCGCCCGAGCAACTGCTGGAACTCCAGGCCAGTGCGGGGCTCTACACCCACATTGACGGCGGCCATGCCCGCATACCTGTGGGCCAGTTCAAAGTTGGTCTGATCGCCCAAGAACGCCGCCCCCACCTCCGCAACGACATCCGCAACGACATCCGTCTGGGGGATCCAGCCTGGGCAGAACGGGAAGGCATGGTGGCCTTTGCGGGCTATCCCCTGGTGGTAGACGATGAATTGTTGGGGGTGGTGGCGTTATTTGCCCGCCAACCGCTGCCGTCGCGATCGCTAGACACCCTCGGCTTAGTGGCGGACGAAATTGCCCTAGGCATCAAGCGCAAACAAACGGAGGAGCAACTGCAAGCGTCCGAAACGAAGCTGCGCCAGCGGGCGCGGGAATTGAAAACCACCCTCCAGGAACTTCAAAAGGCCCAGGCCCAACTGGTGCAGAGTGAGAAAATGTCCTCCCTGGGGCAACTGGTGGCGGGGGTCGCCCATGAAATTAACAACCCGGTGAACTTCATCTACGGCAACCTCAACCACGCCCGCAACTACACCGAAGAATTATTGACCCTGATTCAGCTTTACCAGACCCATTACCCCCATCCCGATGCCGCCATTGAGAACGAGATTCAAGCCATCGATCTGCCCTTCTTGATGGAGGATTTGCCCAAGCTGCTCAAGTCTATGAAGGTGGGGGCGGAGCGCATTCAGGACATTGTGTCTTCCCTGCGCATCTTCTCCCGCATGGATGAGGCGGAAATGAAGGCGGTGAATATTCACCAGGGTCTCGACAGCACCCTGATGATTTTGCAAAACCGCATCAAGGCAGGGCCAGACACCGTGGAGGTCGCCATTAACTGTCACTACGGTGATCTGCCCCTGGTGGAATGCTATGCGGGCCAGCTCAATCAGGTGTTTATGAACATCCTCAGCAATGCCCTGGATGCTCTGGAGGACCAGCGTCGAGGCGAACTGGCCCAGCAGCGTCCCCCCGCTATTACCATCCGCACCCGGCTGTTACCCGAGGAGCGGGTGCAAATTGCCATTACCGATACGGGGCCGGGCATACCCGACACCGTGCGCGATCGCCTCTTTGACCCCTTCTTTACCACCAAACCCATTGGCAAGGGCACCGGTATGGGGCTGTCCATCAGCTACCAAGTGGTGGCCGAAAAGCATGGCGGCACCCTCACCTGCGACAGCACCGTGGGCCAGGGCACCACCTTTGTAATCACCATCCCCCTCCACCAAAGCCCATCTCGCCAGTGATCTGTTAGCGTTCAAGTTGTGGCTAGGACGGTTCAGGGAGCCTTGCCTGATAGACCGCTGATTCACAATTTCAGAACTGATATGAAGTCCTGCTAATCGCCCACAACAACAAGGCCGACCCTGCAAGGGTTTCAGGAATTTTATTTGCGGGTAAGCAGCCGGACTTGATATGACAAACCCCTGGGGTGCGTCATCGATGACGGGTGAAAGCCTAATTCCTTGGTCTTGAACCTGCGCTGATGGCCCTATTCCCCGCCAATGCTGATGGGGGTGCCCACCACCTGGGCGTTGGTCAGGTCAATGTTGTCCAACGACGCTCCGGCCACTTCCACAAAGTACAGGCTAGCGCTGGTGAGGTTGGCACCGTCGAGGGTCACAGCGGTGAGGTTGGCGTTGGTTAAGAAGGCGCTGGTGAGGTTGGCCTCGGTCAAGTTGGCCCCTTCCAAATCCGCCCCTTCTAGATTGGCTTCCGTCAGGTTCGCGCCCGTCAAATCGGCATAGCGCAAATCCGCCCCAATCAAATGGGCTTGGGTCAGGTCTGCTCCGGTTAGGTCACATCCGGCACAACTGCCGGTAATCGCCAACTGCTGCACATGCAGGGGATTCTCCGCCTGGGCGGGGGTGACCATCACCAGGGGAATGGCAATGGAGAGTGCGGTTAAAACTGTCAGTTTCATGGGTTTCCCCCTTTCTATCGTCAATGGCAGCGGCAATGAGTAACTTCCACAGCAAGGGCAGCCCCGGCGCAAACTCAGCACAAAAGTTCATAGGAGATGGGCCACCTTTAGCCCTGCCAAAACCGCCGATCTCCCGATATGGGATCGGGGCAATGGGCGAATGCTAGTGTCATCCTAACCAGGCGAACTTTTCCAGATGGCTCTGCTCAATCATGAGCCCCAATCCATCTCTGGCAAGGAATTTAAACAGCGAGGGCGATCGCGGAACTTGCCGTATCCATCAGCCCTTAAAACTGCGTAAAGGAGCGTTTAACGCTCACTAACTACGGTGGTGAAGTGACGTAGTTTGCTGTGTAAAACTGCACTGTTTTGTGCCTCACCTTATTTATACAGTGCCACAAAAATTAGGCCACAAAAGGCTTTTTAGCTAAATCTTGAACAAACGATAGAGAGGGTACAGGCAGCGGCGCGATCGCCCTCTATCCCCAGCTATAGCTTCCCTCTATCCCCCGACAGAGCCCGCGATTTCAGGGCAACGGGGGCGTTCCATTGCCCAATTGCAGGGGGACTCTGAGGGGCCTCAACCGCTGAGGCGATCGCTGAGAAAGCAATGACCCGCTCAGACTGTTGGGGCTCGGACCTCGCCCCCAACCGACGGCGGTATAGTCATTCCAAAAAATCTTCTTAACGGAAAAGGGCCTGCCATGTGGCGGGACCAATGATGCCGTCGGCGCTGAGTTGACGGCTGCGCTGAAAGGCTTTCACCGCTGCTTCCGTTTGGGGACCAAACACCCCGTCCAAAGCCCCGGCGTAAAAGTCGAGGCGCTGCAACCGCTCTTGCACCCGTGTCACGGCGGGGCCATACATGCCCACCCGCAGAGTGGGCAGATCTACCGGAGAGGTGACGGCGGTGGTGGGGGTTGCGATCGCCCCGTTATCCGCCGCTGTCTCATCGGCGGCTGGCGGTGTCTCGTCAGCGGTGTCGCCCCCGGTGGCAGGGGGCGGCGTAAATTCTGTGGAGGGGGTAGGCAACAATCTGGCCCAGGTGGCGGGGCCGACAATGCCATCGGGGGTGAGCCCAGCCGCCACCTGAAACGCCTGCACCGCCGTTGCCGTTGCTGTGCTAAATTCCCCATTCACCGCTTCGGTGTAGTAGCCCAAGAGGGTAAGCATCCCTTGTAGTTCTTTCACCGCTGGCCCTTCGCTGCCCAACCGGAGGATGGGGCGGCTGGCGGTGGTTTGGGCCAGGGCCAGGGGAGCGGCGGCAGCCCCAGGGGCCGCGATCGCGGGATCCAAACCTGTCATCATCACTAAGGGTAGGGCGATCGCGCCGCTGGCGAGGGGTTGCCACCACTGCCCCCGTGCCCCAAAACGATGCGGGCATCTCCGCATCAGCGACGTATGGCAAGACCCAGTAGGCTGAAGGGGGGGCAACGGTAATAGCGGCATAGGGCGAAAAGGCGGCAGTTGGCCGGATGTCCCGAAATTTCCCTAATAGACTACCGTGTCCCCCCCAGATGCAGGGGAGATCCGCCGTGTTTTTTTCCCGTTTTAGTCAGTTTCAAGCACTTGTGTGGGCATTGGCCGTGGCTGAGGCGGTGCAGCAGGGCCGTATCGTCGATCGGACTTTGCCACCGCGATCGCCCGATCAACCTGGCCTGCCCCCCTCTACCTCTGTCTGTCACCATTTCTTGACCTTGAGCCAGGGGTTGTATCAGCCTCAGCCATCCCCCTTTGCCCACGTACCCCCGGAGCCCTGGGATGGGTTCACCAGTGTGGGCTGGGTGCCCCTGCTGCTCTGCCACCTGGATGATCCCCAGGGTTGGGATGTCTGCTTGAGGGTGGCCCCAGGGTTGGGCTGGCGGGGGGATAGCGCCCCCCTGGGGGACCTGTATCAATGCTTACAACGGCAGCTAACGCCCCCTTGGGATCGAGGCAGGGCTGCTGTGCCCCCGGCGATGCCCCTGGATGATGTCAACGCCATTGTGGCCGCCGCGATCGCCGTGGTGCAGCAAAGCCAGGGCGACTTTAGCCTCACCCTAAAGACAGCCCTGTGGCGGTACGGCTACCCTTCTCCTGTGTGCTTGTGGGCAGCCCTGTTCAGCGCTGGACAGCGGGGCCTAGGCACCCTGCCGATGGCGTGGCGACAGGCGGTAGCCAACAGCCCTGCGCCGGGGATCGAGACCCCTGCGATCGCCGATTTGCTCACCGCCGCCACCCAGCTCTGGCGACTTTGGGCGGGGATGCTGCCAGCCCCTGATGCCAGCCCTAGGCCAGTTATGTGCGGAAAGTTGCCCTAGCGCTGCGGATCTCCCTGAGACGCCGTCTCGCTGCGGTTAAGACGCGAAAATTTGGACGATTATAATGTTTGGCATGGTTCTTCAGTGACGCAGGCACCCCAATGGTGGGGTTGGGCGCACCGGGTCCGCACCCAAACCGTAGGTCCGTACCGTCCGTACACAGCCTAGGACATGCAATCGTCAAAGCAAGGATGAATCTGGATTGGGCAGCAGTCCCGCTCGGGTGAGGCGATCGCCGCCTTCCCCAAATCCGGAACTGCAACAGGGCAGGACAGATATCTGGGCGATGGCGTTGGTGAAGAAGCGATGAAAGTCATGTGGTGGCGAATCCGGCAAGTTGGGGGGTGGTGGGCACGGGTCCGCCACCGTCAGTATTGGCCTGACGTTATCCGGCGCTGGGGTCGTCGTCAATTGCCCAGTTTAGGGCTCAGTCCCCTCGCCCCCCGCCCCGTGGAGGGACCGATCCCCAATCCTTCCTTTGCGGTGGCGACGGTGCCACCGGTGCGTCGTCACCGCCGCCGGACCCGCCCAGGGGACCGGGTCAAGGCTCTGGTGGCGGCGGGCCTAGCGACCCTGTTGTTGACCACCGCTATGGGCCAGCGGTTTTACCGCCAACCGGAGTTACAGGTGACCACGGTGGCCCCAGAAACCATCATCGCCCCCCGCGATGCCACCGTGGAGGACACAGAAACCACCGAAGCGGATCGGGCCGCCGCCCGCAACGGGGCTAAGCCAGTGCTGGTGCCCAACCCCACCAAGAATGAGCAGATTCGCAATCGCCTCAATGGGGTGCTAGACCAGGCTAATGCCCTGTGGGAACAGGCTGGACCCCTGCCAGTGTTGCCCACCGATCGCCTCTCCACCGCTGCCCAAACCTATCTACGCCAAGCCCCCGAAGACCAATGGACCGCTGTGCGGGACCTAGCCGCCCTCAGCACCCCCAACGCCCCCGCGCCGCCGCTGCCCGATCTAGATCAATTGCGTCAGGCGGGGACGGCGTTTCGGCAATTGCTGCCCCGGCAACAGCAGTCGGTGCGGGAGTTGGTCAACTACCAGCGGGGGCGATCGCCCCAAGAACGGCGGGCCTTTGCCCAGCAGATTGAGATCATGAGATCGCGCTACCAGGCCGCCCGTGAAGATTTGGCCCGTATTGCCCAGGCCGAGGGGCAAATTTTGCCCAATGATCCCAGTTTTCTGGATTTGCCCCAGCCGGAATGGCTGACCACTCAGCAAGGGCTACGGCGGGCTTTGCAGCGTATGTTGTTGCAGGGCATTGCCCAGGGCGTGCCCCCCGATATCCTGGCGGAGGCCAGCAAGTTGCAGGTGCGGGGGGATGTGCCCGCCGCCGCTGAAACCTTTGCCGTGGCGGTGTTGACGGTGGTGCTGGAGGTGAATCTAGAACCTGACCCCGAGCGCACCTTGCAAAAGGCAGAGGACGCAGCGGAAAAGGTGCCCCCGGTGATGGTCAGCATCCAAGCGGGGCAACCGATTGTGGAGGCGGGGGAAGAGATCGATCGCACCGCCTTTGTGCTGTTGGACGAATTTGGCCTGAGCCAGCGGCGATTTAACCTCTGGGGGCTGGGGGCCTTTGGGGTGTTGATGGCCTTCGGCATCGGCTGCTTTCTATTGGCGGAGCGCACGGTGCGCCCTGCCCTGCGCCGTCGCGATCACGGCTTGGTGATTTGCACGGTGCTCTGTGTGTCGGTGCTCAATGTGCTGGGCATTGCCGTCTACAGCCTGCCCGCCATTGGTCTGCTCATGGGCAGCTTCTATGGGGTGACCCTGGGCACCACGGTGGTGGGGGTGTTGACCGTGCTGCTGCCCATGGGTACCCGTGTCGGCACCATTCCCCTGCTGGCGAGTGCGGTGGGGGCCTTAGTTAGCAGTGTGATTGCCCCCCGGCTGCGATCGCGGGAAGAACTGGCCCTTTTGGGCGGGGTGGTGGGGCTGATTCAGGGATTCAGCTACCTGATGCTGACGTGGGTGCTCAACCCTTTCAGTCAGGCCACCTGGTATCTGCCCATGGCGGAAGCGGCCAAACAGGGAGGCTATGGCCTGGTGGCCAGCGTCTTGGCCCTGGGGTTGAGCCCCTATCTGGAGCACCTCTTTGATTTGGTCACCCCCATTCGCTTGGCGGAATTGTCGAACCCCAACCGCCCCCTGCTCAAGCGACTGGCGGCGGAGGCCCCCGGCACCTTTCAGCACACCCTGTTTGTGGCTTCCCTGGCGGAAGCGGCGGCCCAAGCCCTGAACTGCAATGTGGAGCTGGTGCGGGCGGGCACCTTGTACCACGACATTGGCAAGATGCACGATCCCCAGGGATTCATCGAAAACCAGATGGGAGGACCCAACAAGCACGACACCCTCAACGACCCCTGGAAAAGTGCCGACATTATTAAAAAGCACGTCAGCGAGGGCATCGCCATGGCCCGCCGCTGCCGTTTGCCCAAAGCCCTCCAGGCGTTTATCCCTGAGCATCAGGGGACGATGCTGATCAGCTATTTCTACCACCAAGCCCAGGAGCAAGCCGCTGACCCAGCCCCAACTCGTCCGGTGCGAGAACAGGACTTTCGCTACGATGGCCCCATTCCCCAATCCCCAGAGACGGGGATTGTGATGCTGGCGGACTCCTGCGAAGCGGCTTTGCGATCGCTCAAAGATGCCACCCACGAAGAAGCCCTGGCCATGGTCAACCGCATCCTCAAGGCCCGCTGGCGGGATAGCCAGTTGATTGATTCGGGGCTGACGCGGGAGCACATGGCCCTCATTGCCCAGGTGTTTGTGCAGGTGTGGCAGCAGTACAACCACAAGCGCATCGCCTACCCCAAAGCCAGCCTTAGTCCCGCCATGGGCCGCTCCTAGAACGCATCGCTATCCAGCGCGTCAACCTGGATGGGGAATCGCAGCCCTGACGCACTCACCAGGGCCGCCGCCACCGCTAGCGCTAGTCCAGCGCGGCGTAAGTTTGCCAACCGTTTCCTTAGGTGGGGGAGCTGGGGAGCATGGGAGATAGGGAGCCAGAAGGTAGGGTTATTCGCGCCAAGCTCAACTAGGCACCCCACCGCTCCCTGATCAGAAGGCTCCTGTTCATAGATATTTCTGGGTAGCCACGGGATGAGCCCGATGCCCCGCCTGGAATTTGAATTCCAGGCTCATCGCGACTGTCCATTAGAAATAGATGCCTTGACCATTTCGGCCTCAAGAGTCCGTTTCAACGGACTTCTGCTGTGAGCCAGGGAATTGATTCCCTGGCGGTTGGGGGAACAAGACCAATAGGATTGACGCACAATGCTACCGAGCCCTCGGCGTACCGTTAAGGCAAGGGGCTTAAGCCCCTTATCCGTGGGTGTGACTGCGTAAGTTCTGACCAATTAATTTGTGTATCAGCCGTAGGATCAGGAGGGGGGCGGCAATCGTGGGATTGTGCCAAGGAGGGAACCATGAAAGCCTTCCGCCCAATCCAAGCGGAAGCGTCACCAGTCGGGAGTGGGATCAACTGGATGGGAATCAGCCCCCAATTTGAGACATGGTGCGGCTGTAGGCTCCGGTGGTGCCTGACTCCCTCATTTTGAAATTGATCTCGGGCTTAGCTGTGACCAAGGCCCCGACCCGATCGCGGATGTCCGCCAGGGCCATGCCCCCCCGCAGCATGTCCCGCAGGTTCAACTGCCCCGTTTCGTTCAGCAGACAGGGCCGTAGCCAACCATCCGCCGATAGCCGCATCCGATTGCAGCGATCGCAAAAGCACTCTGACATCTGGCTAATGAAGCCCAACGTCCCCTGGGCACCGGGGATCTGAAACACATCGGCGGGACCATTGCCGCGCACTGCACCGCTGGTCAGCCCCCAGCGATCGCCAATGCGCTGCCGCAGCACCTCCGACGGAACCCAGCCCGCATCGGCAAACAAATCCCCATTGCCGATGGGCATAAACTCAATGAACCGCACATGCCAACGGCGATCGAGGGTCAGGGCCGCCAGGTCCAGCACCTCATGGTCATTCACCCCTGGAATCACCACCACATTCAACTTGAGGGGGTCAAACCCCACCCGGTGGGCCGCCTGAATGCCCGCCCAGACCCGATGCCAACCCACCCCCGAACGGCCAATCAGGGTTGCAAAAGTGTCGGGATCGAGGGAATCGAGGCTAATGTTCAACCGCCGTAACCCGGCATCCCACAGGGGTTGGGCCAGCTTTTCTAGCAAAAAGGCATTGGTGGTGAGGGCTAGGTCTGCCGTTTGGGGCAGGGCGGCAATGTCAGCAACAATGTCCACAAGATCCGGGCGCAGCAGGGGCTCCCCCCCGGTCAGGCGAAACCGGGTAAACCCCAAGGGCATAAACACCGCTTCCACCAGGGCCAAAATTTCCCCTCGGGTGAGCCAGTCTTGCCGTAGCCCATAGGCCAATTCCGCCCCCTGCGGCATACAGTACTGGCAGCGAAAGTTGCAGCGATCAATCACACTGATGCGGAGATAGTCGATGGGGTTCATGGGCTCTGAATGGAGGGGCGATCGCCCGCCCAGGCTTGAGGGGCACCCGTGTCCCCAGAGGGCAACGACGGCCATCCCCATCCCCCTGACCCTGGATCGAACCGGGGGCTGTCAACCTGGGCGAGCAGGCTTCTGGTGTCCACTTTAGCAACGTTTCTATTGTTAAACTGTGAGCCTTAAACCCCGCTGAGCTGCCCCGGCTGTTGTTGCTATGACGACCTCGATCGCGACCCCCCGCCCTGGTTACACCCTGCCTGTGTTTGCCTGTGCCAGTGCC